>JABEVM010000052.1 GCA_013041585.1 Chlamydiota bacterium | reverse complement strand
GGATAACGAAAATCATCGCGCATTGATTATTGAAGGACCTGAAGCGATTGCTAGAGTAGCAAAACTGAGTGAACTCCAAAAAACTTATCCTATTCTTGTTTTCGATGAGATTCATAAATATCGAAATTGGAAACGATTTCTTAAAGGATTTTTTGATACCTATGAAAAAAGATGTCGTATTCTTGTCACTGGAAGTGCTCGTTTGGATATTTATAAGCGCGGTGGTGATAGCCTTATGGGACGTTATTTTCTCTACCGTCTTCACCCACTTTCAATCCGTGAGATTATAAATCCTAGTTTGTCAGATAAGGAAATACAAAAGCCAAAAGCAATCTCTCAGGAAGATTATCAGGCTCTTCTTACTTTCGGTGGCTTTCCAGAGCCTTATCTCAAACGCAGCAAGACCTTTTTTCATCAGTGGAAACGACTTCGAACAGAGCAGCTTTTCCGAGAAGATATTCGGGATTTGAGCCGTATTCAGGAAATCAGCCAAATTCAACTTTTATCTGAAATTTTACAAGAAGAAGCATCTCATGCTCTGAACCACTCTGTCTTGGCAGCAAAAATTCAAGTTTCTTCTCCTACGCTTAGGCGCTGGATCGAGCTCTTAAAAAACCTATACTTTTGCTTTACTATTCAACCTTGGTCAAAAAACATAAGTAGATCTCTTATTAAAGAACCAAAAATTTATCTTTGGAATTGGGCTATGATTGAAGATCAAGGATCACGCCTAGAGAATTTTATCGCCTCGCATCTTTACAAAGCTGTTCAATTCTGGACAGATCGCGGGTTTGGTGAATACGGGCTTTACTATATTCGCGATAAAGACAAAAGAGAAGTTGATTTTCTTGTCACAAAAGATCGAAAGCCTTGGTTTCTTGTTGAAGCTAAAGCAAGCGGAGATAGGGCCATTTCCCGATCTTTATATTATTTTCATGAAAAGCTTAACACTGCTCATGCCTTTCAAATTGGATTCGACTTGCCTTATGTGGATAAAGATTGTTTTGCAATAAAAGATCCCATCATCGTTCCTGCCACCACGTTTTTATCTCAACTCATCTAACCCATAACTCTTTTGTTGAAACATAAGAAAAAACTTTTTAGAGTGTTTTTTCGTATAACGTAAGGAGTTATGCTATGTTAAAGAAATCTACTTGGAAATATTTTTCTCTTTTTACAGTGCTATGCTCTAGCGCTCTCAATGTAAGCTTCGCAGAAGAGGCACCTGCTCTACAAAACAACATCGTTTTGGACTCCAGTATCCCGGTCCTCGACATGCGCGACTACCAAAATCTCGAAAGAAGGCCCATCTTTATGGAAAAGCTTTCTAACGCACTCAAAGAAGTTGGTTTTTTTGCGATCCTCCATCCGGGTGTCGATCCAAAAATCTTAGACTTAGCTTACGACAGAGCTAAAGAGTTCTTTCAACTTGATCAAGTTACTAAAAGAAAAATCTTCCATCCCGAATTGAATGGACAAAGAGGCTACATCCCCGGCGAGTCTGCAAAGGGAGCATCCATTGGAGATTTTAAAGAATTCCTCCATATAGGAAGAGAACTCCCAGAAATAGATCTTGCTCGTCTTGGTATGCTTCGCAATATCTGGCCGGAAGAGGTAAGCCTGAAAGAACCGCTCACTTCTCTTTACACATCCTTAGAAGAGCATTTTAGACCCCTTGAAGAAGCAATTTCAACTTTACTTGGAAAGCCTGCAGACTATCTCTCTTCTATGACAAAAGAAAGCGTAACCCTTCTTAGGGCCATCCACTACTTCCAAAGTCCTCCATCAGAAGCGTATTGGGCATCCCCTCATACAGATATTAACCTAATCACAATTCTTCCTAGAGCGACAGCAGAAGGACTCCAAGTAAAAAACAAAAATGGGGAATGGGTAGATGTAGTCGTTCCGGACGGAGCTTTTATTGTGAATTCTGGTGATATGCTTGAAAATTTGACCAATGGCATGTATCGAAGCGGACCCCACCGTGTTTTAGCAAAATATGACGGGTACGAAAGGTTTTCGATGGTACTTTTCATCCATCCAAGACCTACTGTTCGTTTAGATCCCCTTCCCGAATGCATTGAAAAAACGGGAGGCGTTCGTAAATACGCTGATGCAACAGCTTTTGAGCTTTTATCCGAAAGACTTGTCGATTTAGGACTCGCATCAAGACCTCTAATGGAAGGTCTTGTAAATAGCGGACTCATGGAAAGACTTATTGAAGTTGGAAGAGCAAGCCCTAAAGCTATGCAAAAGCTCAAAGAGGAAGGCTTAGCTAGTGACGCAATGCTGCTCGAACTTGAAAAATTGAAAAAGATATCTAACTAGATCTATTACGAGCTTTCATCTGATAAAAGCAGATGAAAGCTCGTATTTGGTAATAACGAAAACCTAAATGCAAGCGTGGACAAGCTTTGCTAAAGTTTTAATAGTAGGATTTTTCCCCTTAAGAGTGTGGTACATTGTCGAACGCGCCATCGAACTCTCTTTGGCAATTTCAGTTTTATTTACCGCATCAAGATAGGCTCTAATAACTTCAATAACACCTTCAGAGTCACCTTCTTTTAGACATTCCCAAACAGCACGGCCGATAAGCTCCTCATCAAGCAGTTCCTCTCTCGGATTGCTTTCCCTAATACCAGTACCCTTTTTAAGCTTCATCATACTTTTATTCTTCAAACGAGACGTGCTTAAAGAGAATCTTCTTCGCTTGGCGGATATCTTTATCTTGGCCATTTTTATTTCCTCCTAGGAGTAGTAAAATTTTCTTCTCTGGAATATAGGCATAATAGATACGCCTCCCATTTTTCCATCTAAGCTCCCATACATTGTCACACACATCTTTATGATCACCAAAGTAACCATCATCTTGAATATGTGATATGCGCTCACGAATCTGTACTTGGCCTTTCCCCGTCTGTTCTTCCAGCCATTCATCGTATTCAGGAGCATTGTAAATAGTGTATGCTTTCATCTTAATTGTATGATATATTGGACGATTTGTCAATTTTATTTCACTAAATCGCTTATAATAAGAAGGTTGAAATCTATTGTTTTTAAGTAATTAAAAGATGTAAATCATATACTCTAGATCTTCTTTACTCTCATTGATTTCAGGAAGATTGTCATTAATATGCGAGAGATAATGCATAAAGAACCAAAAAAATGTAAAACATTTTTATTTAATCTTGAAATAAAATGAGTGCTAATTGGTTGTGAGATACGTTTAGAAAAAATGACATGAAAAAACTCAAGAGATGGATCTATTACGAGCTTTCATCCTCTTTCGAGGATGAAAGTTCATATTGCCAAAATTACTTAGTAGATAATTTGAATGAGTTCACAAAAGAAGAGTAGTGGTTCTCATTGTAAGTTTGTATCTCACATTCCATAGCCATCAAATAAAGGCTATTTTTTACCATCATCGCTCTACCTTTGAAATAAACAGTTCCTGTTCGGATCAAAAAGTCTAAAGCTTCATGACCTTCTACAAGAAGTAGATCTGCAAAAATGAGCTGATTTCCTGGATTATGATTTAAAACGCCATTTAAAAAGCCTTCTAAGCTCATGCGTGCATACGTTTCGTCGACAAAATCAGGATATTGCGCAACGAGGAGCATAAACACAGTTTGCTTATCGAGAGCGGAAATATAGGCGTCATAGCGCAAACTATATCCATCTTCGCTCACGTTCATGTTTTCAGTAACATGCTGTGGAAAATCAGGAAAGCTCATCCTGCATTTTCCAGATACGGAATGAAATTCCTGCCAATTGATAGCAGCGTCTGAAGAAGACGCTTTTTTATCAACAGCGGTTTCCGCAGAGGCAATATTTCCCATTGGGATTAAGCACAACGCAGATAAGCCGAGCGACAACATACTTTTCTTGATGATTTGAGAAAAACCTTTACCCATAAAATACCCCTCTTACTATTTTTATTATAATCTTCAACCGCTCAAGTCTCATGAAGGCAAACATCCCTTGCTTTCATCGTAAAAAGTGAATCGGCCGCACCTACTTCATTAAAAATCCAATACCCCAAACAACTACCCCTATAGCTACTACCGGTAGAGCAATATTGAGTAGCGCCTTCCAAGCTGAAAATTTTTGTACTTCCGCTAAAGAGAAGAGCAGAATGAAAAAAGACCAAATCCCTGCTATGCTCTGAAGAAGAAAAAGTCCGGTCACGAGTAGTAATTCGTTCTGAGTAAAGTTCAAGTACGCGAAGTCGTGATCAAATGCGTTCATTCCAAAAAAACTGATCAAAAATCCCCAAACAACAATTTGTGCAACGCTTGGAACATTCGACCAAGCAACAGATGCTCGAACTTGCAGGTAAGAGCCCTTCCCCTGAATACATCTTCCAGCTAAGTAGAGTAAGCCAGATGTTATACTAATTCCCAGCATCCCTATAAAAGTCGCAAAAATTACCGCCAGTAGCACAATGAGGCCAACTGGCATCCTAAAACCCAAAGAAAAACTTTGCGCAAAATTTAGCAGCAGGGGAAAACCATAGATGGCTGACAGTACATAGAACCGATGGTTCGGGTCTTTTTCTATTATCTCTCGGATCGTCTCTCTTGGTTTTGTCCAAATGCGTAGCCAGAGAGTCAATTTCCTAGAGCTATGTCCTGAATCTGGTTCCATGT
>JABEVM010000051.1 GCA_013041585.1 Chlamydiota bacterium | reverse complement strand
TTGCAAAAATTGCTGCAAAAACTCATGTCTTTGTAAAGGTTCAGAATAAACAAAAATAGTTCTACTTATTTTAAAATTAGATCCTGAATAGAATAATTCTATTGTATTAGAATCGAGAAATGCATTATTTTTCGAAAAAAAGGGATACCATTCTATGAAGAGCTCTATACAAAGCATTTTATTCATTTTTTTGTCATTACTAGTTACAACCTGTTCGTCTAACCCTACGAGTAAAAGCTATCGCATCGGAGTAGATCCTACATGGGCTCCTCTAGATCTTATGGGCAAAGAAAAGAATTTAGAAGCTTTTACCGAGGAGCTGCTTCAACAAATTGCAATCGAATCAGGTATGCAATTCACTCTGGTCCAAAAAACTCCAGATACTATGGAAGAGGGGTTAAAAAAAGGTGACTATGAAGGGATGCTCTCTACGCTGCAACCCTATCTTTTTTATGATAAACAATATGACTTCTCTCATCGATTTCTACACACAGGGCCTGTCCTGGTAGTACCTGTCAGTTCCTTGATCAGCTCTTTAGAAGGAGTAGATCATAAAGAAATTGCAGTGATGCGAGGCTCTCCGAATGCGGGCCTCGTCGCATCTCAAGCACCTCATGTCATTGTGCGCATCTATGATTCGATTCCAAAAGCGCTCAACGATGTGGTAAATGGTGTTATTGATGGAGCGGTCATTGAAGTTATGGTTGCGAACAGCTACTGCAATGATATTTATAAAAATAAATTAAAAATTTCTACAAAGCCCTATACCGACCAAGGACTGCGTTTAGTTACTTTACATAAGAAAAATACAGATCTCTTAAAAGCCTTTAATAAATCCCTAAAAACTCTCCATGACAAAGGGATCTATGATCAGCTTGAGAGTAAATGGTCCTTAGCTTACTAAAGATGTAGCAAGCAGGCTTTGCTATCCTGACTTTGCCATCTCTCCATTGTTCAAGATTCTGCACTTATCATGCTCGCTATATTCCTTGCGAACTTTTTCAAGTTCTCTGCGATCAACAGGACAAGTTTTTAAATCCCAACAATGCTTTGCATAGTTGTGCACAGATTGGTCAATAGAAAATTGTCCCATTCCAGCAATGTTGTGAATTGCAAACTCTGCCCAAAGATGGGGCTGGAGATAAAGCTCTTCTACTTTTTTCTGCGTATCGTAATAGCTGCCTAAGTCGTTAAGAACAAAATATTTGTCAGAACCTTCCCCATTGTGTGTCTCAAGAAGTGTATTAAAAAGGGAGGTAAGTACATGATGCTCCTCTTCTGTCTGCGCAAAAGAATGATCTTTGAGAGAATCTACAGCTTTTTTAATAGCTTCATTATGCATATAGACATCCCAAGGATTATATGTCCCTTTTTGTCTCATTTCAGCATTTTCAGATGCCTTTTTACCAAAAGAAAAAGGCCACCATCGATTTGAAATCGATTCTCTCATTTCTATTGTAGAACCATCTTCGGTGCCAATGGTAAGGGCTCCGTTGATAGCAAGCTTCATATTCCCTGTTCCTGATGCCTCCCAACCAGCAGCTGAAATCTGCACGGATAGATCCGCAGCAGGAATGATCACCTCCGCCCTAGAAACATTATAATTTTCCACAAAAATGACTCTAAGACGAGAACTCACCTGGGGATCAGCATTAATTTTACGCGCTACGCAGTAGATCGATTGAATAATATTTTTTGCAATTTCATAGCCGGGCGCAGCTTTCCCAGCGAAAAGAACCATGCGAGGAACTTTTCTGCTCTGCAGATCATGCTCTAGTTCGTGATAAAGCATAATCACATGAAGTAAGTTCATGAGCTGTCTTTTATATTCGTGTATTCTCTTGATATGGACTTCAAAAAGCGCGTCTTCTCCTAGACATGACATTTTACCTACGACATGGCCTAAGTTATTTCTTATTGGATTTTTCTCCTCAATAAAATGAATCAGTCGTCGTTTATTCTCTTTTTTAATTTCTAAAAACTCTCTTTGCGCACCTGGATCAGCTGCTGACTCTGCAAGCTTTTGAATGTGCAAGAAGTCCGTAATCCAACTTCGGCCTATTTTCTTTGAAATCCATCCAGCGAGACCTGGATTTGCGAAGAGAAGCCATCTTCTTTGGGTTACCCCATTTGTTACATTGACAAACTTCTCTGGATACATTTCGTAAAAATCTTTAAAGATCACATGCTTGAGGATATCAGTATGCAAAGCAGCAACTCCGTTGACCCGGTGCGATCCGAATATAGATAGATGGGCCATGCGAATCTGCCCTCCTTCGATCATAGACATCGATTGCACTTTTCCTTCATTCCCTGGATATTTCTTTCGAATGGAGTCACAGAGCACAGTGTTCAATCTTTCAATGATGCGATAGTGAACTGGCAGAAGATATTGAACCCTATTTTGATTCCATTCCTCTAAAGCTTCTTTTAATATTGTATGGTTTGTATAGCTAAAGCAAGCTGTGACAATATCCCAAGCCTCTTCCCATCCATAGTGGTGATTTTTAAGCAATATACGCATGAGTTCGCTGATAGCTAAAGCAGGATGCGTATCATTGATTTGAATGCGAACTTTGTCTGCAAAGGAAGACATATCGGGATAATGATGCAAGTGGGTCAGTACTATATCTTGGATCGATGCGGAAGAGAGTAAAAATTCTTGCTTGAGCCTAACCCTTTTTCCTGTTTCATGGTTGTCGTTAGGGTAAAGAACATCTGTTAAACATGTGTTTTCAGCTGCTTGATCAAGTTGGCCTGCGTTATATCTTTGTAATTGAAAGTTTCTAGGAGATTCTTTAGTAGTCCATAGGCGCAGTGTTCCGACAGTAAAATCCACACCTTCTTTGTAACCGATAATAGGGATATCATATGCGTTTGCTCTGACCTCTTCAAAATCGATTACATCACTTACTTCCACACCTTTTTGGTTCACATATGGAACAACTCTTCCGGCGTAGTGGACAGTCACAGCATGATGATCTCTACGAAATTCCCATGGGTTTTCATGCAAAAGCCAAACATCAGGCCTTTCTACTTGCTTCCCATCCCATATCTCTTGGTCGAAAATTCCATATTGGTAGCGTAGACCATAGCCTACAGCCGGATATTGCTGTGTTGCGAGCGAATCGAGCAAACAAGATGCCAAACGTCCAAGACCTCCGTTTCCAATTCCCGGATCCGGCTCATGAAAAAGCAGATGATCGATATCGCGATTCATTCTCTTTAGAACAAGCTTTACAAGAGCGTTCGCATTGATATTGGTAATATTATTGCCCATTAATCTTCCCGGCATATATTCCATGCAAAGATAATAAAGGGTGCGTACGCGGCTGTTTTTATACGTGTGCGCAGTCGCAGTCCAATTGATCATAATCTCTTCACGAAGCGTTAGAGCAAAAGCTCGATAGTACTCTTCTGCGTTGGCTTCATCAATTGTCACTCCCATCGTAGTAATGAGATAATGCTTGATCTTATTTTCAAGCATTTCCGCTTGATATTCCAAATATGTGTCCATTGAAGAGTCCTCATTTTCGTTTTTTTTTGTTTTATATACCATGGACTCTTTTTTCTAAAGCTGTCTTAAATAAATTTCTTACATCATGAAGAACATGAATAGGAATGCGGATCTTTGATCCGAAATAGGAACAGTGCTAATCAGAAAACTATGATGCATTTGGGCGTCTTATAGCAATATAAGAGACAACATCTGGCGTCGGATGTGATACAAGGCTACGTTCAGATCTTAGTCAACACTGACAAGAATAAATATGGCTACTTTCTAATCCCTTCGTAAACCTTTCCTAGACATTCATCGGCACCGAACATCAAAGGAAGAAAAAGAGCTTCTGAAGGAGGAAGCCATCTAAATTCGATGTGCTCTTCAAGGTGCAGAGTGATTTTTGGAAATTCTTCTAACCTGGCATGGAAGATGTACATGATAAATTGTACTTCTTTGGTATCTATATAGTATTTCCCATGAGAAATAAGTTTTTCTTCGGAAATGACGATCCCCGTTTCTTCGAAAACTTCCCTGATAATGGCTTTTTCTGGCGTTTCCCCTTTTTCGAGCTTCCCTCCGGGGGCAGACCAAGTGCCACCTTGGGGTTTATGCGGACTTCTATGTAAAAATAAATTTTTATTTTGGCATTCGCATAGACAAATCGCTACTTCCATCTCTGGGGAAAAGGAAATAGAGGGAGTACTGGACAAATAACGCATACATTCTCGTAGAAAAAGTTGGGATCAGTATATAATAGAACATGAAGTAAAATTTCACCAGTACTGCTGTGCGATGAGCTATAAAAACTTTCTCTTTCAGGCCCTTATCAGTGTGTATGACCTTTTTGCTAAGCCTACACCTGCAAAACCTATAAAGAAATTTTTAATTGTATCCACGACTGCCCTAGGGGATACAATTTGGGCAACGCCAGCCATTAGATCTCTTAAAGAGACTTTCCCCAATTCCTCGATCTCCGTACTTACAAGCTCTATTGGTTCGCAAGTTCTGAAAAACAACCCCTATATCGATGAAGTCTTTGTACTCAAAAAAACTTCGCTGATCCAGCTTTGTAAGCTCTACATGCAAATGAGGAAACGCTTCTTTACGACCGCTTTATTCTTCCACACGTCTCAAAGACCTATCCTCCCCTTTTGTTATATGCTAGGAATTCGAGAAATGATTGGAACAAAGGGACTGCAAAAAGGTCTTGATTCCCTTCTTTCTACTGCAGTAGAAAAAAAACCGATGCATGAGATAGAAAGACGTTTAAAAATTATAGAATGCGTTGGGGCTCCAGCAACATATACAGAGCTCGAGATTTTTCCGCAGAAACGGCATAGAGAGGAAGCGCAGGAGTGGCTAGAAACCCATGGCTTTTCTTTTACTACTCCTATCGTAGCTCTGCATCCAGGAGCTAGTACAAGGTTTAGGCAAGCAGATCCGAAAGTGATGAGTGAAGTAGCCAAGCTTCTACAAAAAAACCATAAATGCCAGATCCTGATCACGGGCACTTTGCAAGAAAAAAATCTTGTCGATGAGATCACGAAACTCGTTCCCGGCGCTATCGGACTTGCCGAAAACTTAGACCTTCATACTTTCACAGCACTTATTGGTAAAATGTCGGCCCTTGTCGTCGGTGATACAGGTCCTATGCATATTGCTTTTGCTATGAAAACACCAACTGTTGCTCTATTTCCAGCAAGCAACCCGCTTTCTTTTGGGCCCTATCAAATTCCCTCAAGTCTTGTGAAAGTATTTCATAAACCACTCACCTGTACCCCTTGTCTTTATAAAAAATGTCAATTACCTTTCTGCTTTTTACAATTTTCTCCGAAAGAAATTTGTGATAGCGTACATGATCTCTTACCAAAAAGATAAGCTCTCTTCTTCCCTATAACGTATAGAAAAAAATCTGCTAGACCTACAGTGATTTAGCCTCTTCTGCGCTCATTTCTTGAATTAATGAAAATAAAAAAATATTCGCAAACTCCTAAACCTGCTATAAAAAAAAATTATATAGTTTTAGCGTAGACCAACCCACATATTTTCTAAACTGTTCGAGGATTTTTATGTATCGCAGCAAGAAAAAGCTTTCTCCTCACTTTACTTCGCCTTCACTTTTCTCATTTCTTTTGGTATGCCTGATTTTTTTACTGACAAGCTGCCGAACTACTGAAGTGATTGTAACAAACATCGAAGAGCGAGATGCCAATCAAATCGTTGTCTTTTTAGCCAGCAAAGGAATCCACGCAGAAAAAATGCCAGCGGCGGCAGCTGCAGTCGGCGGAGAAACAGGCGCAGCCATGTTTAATATTGCCGTCGATCCGGAAACTTCCACAGAGGCCATGGCCATTTTATCATCTAACGGACTTCCTCGGAAAAAGGGAACAAATCTTCTTGAATTGTTTGCCAAGCAAGGTCTTATGTCGACAGAAAGAGAAGAGACAATCCGTTATCAAGCAGGTCTTGCAGAGCAGCTTGCAAACACGATCCGAAAAATGGATGGCGTGTTAGATGCAGACGTAGAACTCTCCTTTCCTCCTCCAGAAACCGGAGTCCCAGGCCTTGGACCTGTAAAAAAAGTAACGGCATCCGTCTACGTTAAGCATCAAGGAATCCTTGAAGATCCCAATAGCCATCTGCTAAATAAGATAAAACTCCTTGTCTCAGGTGCTGTCAACGGATTAGAAATAAATGATGTCACTGTAGTCTCTGACAGATCAAGATTTACTGATTTTAATATGCAGCAAGCGCAAGAGCTTATCTCAGCAAAACCAAAACAAATGATCAGCGTCTGGTCGATTTTGATGGATAAATCTTCCGTAGCTACATTTCAGCTGCTTTTCTTTAGCCTGTCTTTACTCGCTTTATTTTTCGCTCTTCTTTCAGGTTGGCTTGTTTGGAAATTTTACCCCATCTTACGAAAAAGAGGGCTTAAAGAATTGCTAAATCCAGCACCTATACATAATGAAGTAAATCATTTAAGTAGTAAAGAGTAGCATGTATTATGAATACTCCACGCTGGATTGTATGTAAAAGCTTCTTAGATAAGTGTCCTCCACAGAAGAGGCAAGCTCTTTTGCAGTATGTGTCACCTTCTGATCGAGATGCTTTAAGACATCTACCTAAGCCATTTCAAGACCCTTCAGAAATGTCTGAGGATGCATCCGATGTCTTAAATCGTATACATCCTTCGTGGTTTTCCTCTTTTTTGCGGGCATATACAGAAACGGAAATTGTTCTATTTTTATCAGCGCTTCCTGAGAATTTTGCAGACAAGCTTCGCAAGGAACTCTTCTTTACTAAGCCACTCCAAAAACTACCTGAATTTACAAAAAAATACCTGCAAGACCTTCTTCTACATACCCTTTTTGAATTTAGCTCTGCCCCTTTGCCGAGAGGACTTCTTCCTGAATCTCCTTTAAATCCTCTTCTCTCTTTGTACCCAGATGAGATGCAAACCGTAATAGAGCTTCTTTCTATGCAAGATCTTGGCTTTGAAATGCGTCTCATCATAGACAACACTAAGCTTAAAGGGATTCAAAATATATTATCGAATGTTGAGAAAACCTATTTACGAAGTCTCTCACTACAAAAACAGACACTCTCTTTTGGGAAAGCCTTCCTTCAGGAATGGGATGGGGAAGAAGAGTCTCTTAGAAAACATCTTCTGCACAGGGGAATGAATCGGTTTGCAAAAGCTTGTTATGGCATGAGCCCCGATTTTCTTTGGTACATACAGCATGAACTGGAAATTGATAAGTCAAAATTATTTACCAAATTATGCGTTAAACAACAAAATCCTCAAATTGTAGAAATTCTTATTGCACAAATTTTAGACATCGTATCTTATCTTAAAAATTCTAAGACAAGTAGAAGCTTATGAAGTTTTTTTCTCTTATTTATCAAGGCGACATACATCCTTCGGATAACAAAAAAGTTATCCCAGCGAATACTTATAGCACTCTTGTCGATGCTCATCAAGTTTTAGAAAGAGCAAAAGAAGATGCAAGTAATTATAAAAAAAGTGTTGAAGAGGAATGTGAGGTACTTCGTGAAAATGCCAAAAAAGAAGGTTTTCAAGAAGGCCTTGAAAAATTTCATGAACACGTGATTGCATTCGATGGCTATCTAAAAGAAATCCGTCATGAGATGCATAAACAGATTCTTACTTTAGCTCTGCAAACTGCGAAAAAAATCGTAGCTAAAGAATTAGAACAGTCTCCCGAAACAATTGTTGACATCGTACTCCAAGCTCTGCAACCCGTTACACAAAGCCACCGCATTGTAATTTACGTGAATAAAGCCGATAGAGACATTTTAGAAAAAAATAAACCTAAGATAAAAGACATTTTCGAAAAAGTTGAGACACTTTCGATACAAGAAAGACCTGATATCCAAGTTGGCGGATGCATCATTGAAACTGAATCCGGAATCATCAATGCCGAAATTGAAAATCAATGGCGAGCCCTGGAAGCTGCCTTTGACCGCTATATGAAGCAAAAACCAAGGTAAGTCATGAAAAACTCGCAAAAAGTACTCTTTCTATTTCTTTTTATTTTGCTAGGGCATTTTTTTTGCGATCCTGTTTTCGCTGAAGATCTAACACCGGGAATTATTTCTACTCCTCAGGGCGGGGTGGCGCAGCCAGCCCTTATCACTCAGCTTTCTGTACTTGCAGGGCTTGCCATTCTCCCCTTTGCAATCATGCTGCTGACATCATATGTAAAAATTGTCATCGTCCTTTCGCTACTTCGTAACGCTCTTGGTGTACAGCAAGCGCCGCCTAACCAAGTTCTCAACGGAATCGCCCTTCTCATGACAATTTACGTGATGTACCCAACAGGACTTGCCATGTACAACGCAGCAAGTGGGGACATACACAATAACCCGCCTCAAGAACTGGTTTCAGGTCAATCAGCAAGCTATATGATCAAGGTTATGGATTCAGCAAAAGAGCCCCTTCGTGGCTTTTTGGAAAGAAATACTCTCGGCAAGCACATGGCAAGCTTTTATCAATTGGCCTACAAATCTTTCCCTGAAAATTATCGGGAAAATTTGAAGCCAAATAGTTTTATCGTTCTTATCCCAGCCTTCATTACCTCACAGCTTAAGACCGCTTTTGAAGTGGGGGTATTGATATACTTACCCTTTTTCGTTATCGATCTTGTCGTATCCAATATTTTGCTAGCCATGGGTATGATGATGCTTTCTCCTTTGACGATCGCGCTTCCAGTTAAACTTCTCCTGGTGGTTATGGTAGACGGCTGGACATTACTAATTCAGGGACTTGTACTTACATTTCGCCAATAGATGAGGAGAATCTTCTATGTTTGATGCCGAAATTTACCAACTTTCCTATCAATCTCTACTACTCATTCTGATTCTTTCAGGACCTCCGATCATTATCAGTACTGTCCTCGGTCTTTTTATTGCGATCGTTCAGGCTGCAACACAAGTTCAAGAACAAACGCTTTCTTTTACAGTCAAACTGATTGCTGTGATTGTAACCTTACTTATTTTAGGAGGCTGGCTCAGCGCACAGATCATGCAGTTTACTAATAACATTTTCATAAATTTCCCTAAATGGGCACAGTAAATGGACACGGGTTATCTCAGCTTTCTGCTCGGACAGCCTAATGTCACGCCGCATTCTCTTCTTTCTATGTTCTTTTTAGGCCTTATGCGGATTACGCCCATTGTCGCTTTCGCACCTTTTCTTGGAGGCAAACTTCCAGGGAGCGTGAAAATTGGGCTTTCGGTTGCAATTACACTCATCATGCTTCCGAACATCGTCTTCACCTCTCACGAAGTTTTAGCCTTTAACCCAACCTTTGTTGGGTATGCCATGAAAGAAATTTTCATAGGGGTCATACTTGCAGTTTTGTGCACGATCCCTTTTTACATTGCAAACATGTCAGGAACGCTCATCGATTTCATGCGTGGATCTCAGTCTCTTATGGTCAATGACCCTTTAGTACAAACCCAGGTCTCTTCAATCGGACTTTTATACAACTACGTTCTGATTGTTATTTTTTTTGAGATCAATGGCCCCGCCATCTTTTTGAACGGGGTTTTCGATTCGTATCAAATTCTTCCTGCAGACGGGTTGTTTTCTAGAGCCTTCTTTTATGCAAATAATCCCATATGGAAGCTTATCATGGAAATCGCGACAAAAACTCTGAGCATTTCCATTCAACTCGCAGCACCTTCTTTAATTGCTGTGCTTATGACAGAAGTCTTTTTAGGGATTGCAAACCGTTTAGCGCCGCAAGTACAAATCGCTTTCCTTGGAATGTCCATTAAGTCCCTTGTGGGCCTAGCTCTTCTTTACGCTGCATGGTTCTACATTTTGAAAGAAATGGCAAAGCAATCACTTGATTGGATTACATTCATCAACAAAGTCATCTACTTCTTTCGCGCGTAGCACTGAAAATTCTTGCAAAATAAATTTGATCGAGTAAGATAACTTGTTTAGTTCAGATGAACATTTGGGCAAATGTAAGTTTTCATCTGCAACAATGTTATGTTTTGATGCTACAGTGAGCAAGATTGCAGCTAAAAAATAGGAAAGAAGCGAATTAAGTTTAAAAAAAAACAAGAATACTGAACAATCATTTTTCTTTTTGATCCAATATGAGGAGAATCAACCTATGAAATCGAATGTAAAAAAAATATGGGCAATCATTGCAACATCTTTGCTTGCTACATCAAACATGTATGCTGCTTATGGAGACTCAAATCAGCAAAAGCAACAATCAAAACAACAACCAAACCAAAAAGCTGCTAATGGAAAGAGCAACGAAAGAGTTATCAATCCACCAGCAAGACCTATTTTAAGCAATGCTCTTGATTTCTGGATCGACGGTGAGCTCCTTTGGTGGAAAGCGCGCGAATCAGGTCTTGATTATGCTACAAAAGTACATTCAACCGAATTCATAGTAGCACAAGGAACTCCAACTCCCGGCACAACCCCATTTTCTGAAAGAGGTATCGCTACTCATTCAGGAGATGTGAAAAATCCTCATTTTCATTGGGAATTTGGTGTTCGTGCAGGACTTGGATTCAATTTACCTTTTGATGGATGGGATATTTCTTTAGCTTGGACTCATTTAAATAGCCATGCTCACCGCAATGGAACAAACGCAGATCCTGTCTATGGGGATAGACTTATTCCAAAATTCCAACCAGTAGCAGCTCCAGATCAGTTTTATACTTCTACCTTCGCGAAACCTGATTGGAGACTCCATTTTAATACAATCGACTTGGACCTTGGAAGAGAGTTTTTTGTAAGCAGACACCTCACGTTACGTCCATTTATTGGAGTACGTGCTGGTTGGGTTCACCAAAGATATGATGTATACACCAATCTTTTTACAGGCCCTGGTCAGAATGGATTCATCATACCTAATCCAGCAACAGGCGCAACAGTCGCTGTTGATACTCTGTCTATCAATAGCAAAGTTCATATGAAAAACAATTTCAACGGTCTTGGACCTCGAGTTGGTTTTGATACAGAATGGCGTTTAGGTGCAGGTTTTAGTATATATGGACAAGCAGCAGCTTCTCTGCTCTTAGGACACTTCGAGGTTGACTATAAAGCTACCCTAAACGGAACAGCTACTAATACTAAAACTGGTGCAACATCTCCGCTCGTATTGCAACCTAGCAGCCTTCATAATTCTTTCCATGATGCTAGAGCTACAGCTGACCTAGCAATCGGTTTTCGTTGGGCAAAAAGATTTATGGATGATTCTTATAGAGTTCGTATAGACCTAGGTTGGGAAGAGCATATTTTCTTCTCTCAAAACCAGTTTATCTCAATTACCAATACTATAAATCCTGTATTACCAACTGCCACAGGTAATGTACCAGACACGTCTTTTGTTACCTCTGACACAAGCAGAAAAGGTGACCTCACACTGTCAGGACTTACTTTTGCAATTAGACTTGATTTCTAAACGAAATAGGTAGAAAAGTTTGGTTTCTAAAAACCGGTTTCCAAAAGAAACCGGTTTTTTTATTTACGCTCGTAAGAACGAAAGAACTTCCTTAAGTCTTCTTATAAACTCATCGATCTCTTCAAGAGTATTATAAAGTCCGAAGGAAATTCGATTTAAAGAAGTTGTTCCAAAAAATTGCATGGTGGGTTGAGCGCATAAGTGTCCTGTGCGAATTGCGACCGCTTTTGTATCAAGCATAGTTCCCAGGTCTAAAGGATGCACTCCGTCTATCAAAAAGCTAATGATTGCGCTTTTGTGCTCTGCTGTGCCAATCAAACGAAGGCCTTCTATCTCAAGTAAGCGCTGTGTGGCGTACTTTGTGAGCCCATGTTCCCAATCCGCGATATTTTGTTTCCCTACCTGGGAAATATAATCAAGGGCTGCGCCAAGGCCAATCACTTCACCAATTGGCGGCGTTCCAGCCTCAAATTTTAAAGGAGGCTCTTGGTAGGTAGTATCCGTAAAAGACACACCAAGGATCATATCTCCGCCAAATTGATAGGGGGGAAGCGCTTTAAGCAACTCTTTTTTTCCATATAAAATTCCAATCCCAGTAGGACCATATATTTTATGTCCTGAAAAGGCCAAAAAATCGACATCTAGACCTTGTACGGAAAATGGAATGTGGGAGGCGCTTTGTGCTGCGTCAATAAAGACTTTAGCTCCCACTTTATGCGCCATAGCAATAATCTTTTTAATCGGATGGATTGTTCCCGTTACGTTGGATATATGAGCGATGCTAACTAGTTTTGTTTTATGGTTAAGCAACTTTTCAAATTCATCTAAAATGAGCTCTCCCTTACTATTTACTGGGGCAACGGTAAGAATAGCCCCCTTTTCTTTGCAGATATTCTGCCAAGGCACAATATTCGAGTGATGCTCAGTTTGTGAGATGAGAATTTCATCCCCTTTTTCTAAAAATTCTTTCCCAAAACAGGTAGCGACAAGATTGATCGCTTCTGTAGTACCTTTTGTAAAGACAATTTCATCACTCGATGCAGCATCAAGAAATTGAGCAACTTTCTCTCTCACTTCAGAATATCTTTTTGTGGACGTAGCAGCGAGTGTATAAATAGCTCTATGAACTGTGCCATAATTATTCTGATAAAAATCTGTGATGGCAGAGATGACTTGTAAAGGTTTTTGCGTTGTTGCAGCAGAATCAAAATAAAGTAGGTCCTTGCCTCCTGGTTTAAGGTGCAAGAGAGGGAAGTCCCCCCGTATTTTTTCTACATCAAACATAAGAGCTCTTTTTCAAAGAATTTTGAATGAAGGGCAAAAGATTTTTTTGCAAAAAGGCATGAGGAATTGCCTGAACAATTTCCTGACAGAATCCAAAAAGCAAGAGCGATTTGGCTTCTTCTTCGGAAATTCCTCTCGTTTTCAAATAGAAAAGTTCTTCATCTCGCAGTCTTCCTACAGTAGCGCCATGAGATGCTTTCACATCATCCGCATAAATTTCTAGGTTAGGCTTACTATTGCAGAGCGCGAATTCACCTAAAAGAAGGTTATTATTAAGCTGATAGGCCTCTGTCTTTTGCGCTTTTTTCTGCACAAAGATTTTCCCTTCAAAGCTCGATTGCGAAACATCTTGCAGCACACTTTTAAAAAGCTGCATAGATTTACAGTAAGGGGCTTCGTGCTGCATGACAACATGGCAGTGGGCTTGATTATTTCCTTTCAAAAGCTGCAACCCTTTTAACTCCACCTCGGCATTCTCACCAGTAAGGAATACATGATAGCTTTGCCGAACTGTTTTAGCGCCATTTGTGAGGTTTACACTCTTTACTCTACTATCTCTCTTTGCGCTCATTCTCACAGCATCAAAGCCCCAAGAAGATTCTGGAATTTTTGAAGCATTGGTCAAAGAAAAAGAGGCTCCTTCTTCAACCGCAACATCCGTAAACCCGTTCATCCAAAAATGAGGAGCATTTTTTGTCTGCAAACTTACAATCACGTCAAGACGAGAAAGACTGCCGAGGAAAACATGGAGTCTCGGAGCAATAAAAGGTGCTTTTTCGCCGTCCCCTGTGATGAAATGTACAACTTGGACCGGCACTTCACAGTTTACATTCGGTGGAACATAGAGAAAAGCTCCTCCTGTGTATAAACTTAAGTTTAGCATGGCAAAAGGATCTTTTTCTTCTTTGCATTGCTTAGTAAAACGATTTTGCAAAAACGTTCCAAACTTGGAGCTTGCCTCTTCCAAAGAAAGGAGTACGACATTATCCGGAAGGTTATGCGTGAGAGAGAGATCCCTGCGAAATACTCCATTCACAAAAACAAGCGAAGATCCTGAAAAAGGTTCCACTATGGCAATTTCTTCTTGTGAAACAGGTGCAGTACAAGGGGAGAATTTCTCTTCATATAACTTTCGAAGAGGAAGATATTGAAAAGCTTCTTCCTTTCTATTTGGAAGTCCCATTTCTACAAACGAGTCCCAAGCCCTTTTTCGGAGCAAATATGTAGGCTCTAAGGGAGAAAGCCCTCTAAAAATCCCTTCCAGATTCTGAAAAAAAGCTTCTCTTTCATCGATCATACAAGACTATCCTCATAGACTTGTCCTTGAGATAGGAAATCATATCCTTCTTTCTCCAGGCGCAGCGCAAGCTCCGGCCCTCCTGTGGCCACAATTTTTCCGTCGATTGCAACATGCACAAAATCTGGGCGTATGTAGTCAAGAAGCCTTTGATAGTGTGTAATGAGTAGTAAACTTCTCTCTGGAGATGCAATCGAGTTAATCCCTTTTGCTACAATACGCATCGCATCAATATCAAGTCCCGAATCTGTTTCGTCTAAGATTGCAAAACGAGGCTCTAGTAGAAGCATTTGAAGGATTTCATTGCGTTTTTTCTCACCGCCTGAAAAGCCCTCATTCAAATTGCGATATTTAAATTCGCTCTTCATATCCATGAGCGCCATCGCTTCATCAAGCTTCTTGCTAAATTCTTCCTCTGTTGGAATTGCAAGACCCCTAGCTTTATTCATTGCGCAAGTAGAGGAATAGAGAAATTGAAAATTGCTGATCCCAGTAATTTCTATTGGATATTGAAAGCTTAGGAAAACACCTAGATGGGCCCTTTCTTCCGGCTCCAATTCTACTAGGTTTTTACCCTGAAATAAAATCTCGCCTTCTGTAACTTCATAGCTTGGATGACCCGCAAGAACATTTGCGAGTGTAGACTTACCAGCGCCATTCGGTCCCATCACTACATGGATCTCGCCTGGGCGGATTGTCAAATTCATTCCTCGTAAAATCGGCTTATCCTCGATAGAGGCATGTAAGTTTATTATTTCTAACATAAAAAATCCCTTTATCCGACTGAATTTTCTAATTTTAAGGTAAGTAATTTCTGCGCTTCTACAGCAAACTCAAGAGGAAGCTCCTTAATCACATCTTTGCAAAAACCATTCACAATGGTATTAATCGCGTCTTCTCGTGAAATCCCTCTTGTTTGCAGATAAAACAGTTGCTGCTCATTCATTTTAGATGTGGAAGCTTCGTGCTCCACCTGGCTTGTCGCGTTCCCAACTTCAATATAAGGGAATGTATTTGCGCAGCATTCATCTCCGACTAACATCGAATCGCATTGCGTATAATTACGAGCGCCTGTTGCTCTAGGCGCTATTTTTACTAGACCTCGATACGTGTTTTTCGCTTTGTCAGCTGAAATCCCTTTTGAAATGATGGTAGACTTTGTATTCTTTCCTAGATGTACCATCCTCGTTCCTGTATCTGCTTGCATATGGCCATTAGTCAGAGCAACGGAATAAAACTCCCCGACAGATTCATCCCCTTGCAAGATACAGCTCGGATATTTCCAAGTGATTGCAGCTCCCGCCTCCACTTGCGTCCAAGAAATTTTGGAACGAAATCCCGCACATCTCCCTCTCTTCACTACAAAGTTGTAAATTCCACCCACACCAGTTTTCGGGTCTCCAGAGTACCAGTTCTGCACAGTGGCGTACTTAATCTCAGCGTGATCGAGCGCAACGAGCTCCACAACAGCGGCATGCAGTTGGTTATTGTCATAGGCGGGTGCTGTGCACCCTTCTAGGTAGCTGACATAGGACCCTTCTTCTGCGATGATTAGCGTCCTTTCAAATTGCCCAGATTGCTTATCGTTAATTCTAAAATACGTAGATAGCTCCATCGGGCATCTAACACCTTTTGGAACGTATACAAAAGACCCATCAGAAAAAACTGCCGAGTTTAGAGCGCTAAAATAATTATCTCCAATGGGAACCACGCTTCCTAAA
Organism: Chlamydiota bacterium; assembly: GCA_013041585.1. GTDB lineage: Bacteria > Chlamydiota > Chlamydiia > Chlamydiales > Rhabdochlamydiaceae > JABEVM01. Next base: position 541 of record JABEVM010000051.1, on the reverse strand, counting down.
TATTTTTCTACAAGCTCTGGGTATTTTTGCACTGCTTCGGAAATAGAGCACAGAACCACTCCCGCTTCTTGGAGCTTTTTTTGAAATGTCGTGCCTAACGACACGGAATCAAAGACAACATCGACTGCAACGTTCGCAAGTCTTTTTTGCTCGTCTAAGGGAATGCCTAGCCTTTCAAAAGTTTTTAAAATCTCTGGATCTAGCTCGTCCAAGCTTTCAAGGGTTTGCTTCTTTTTTGGAGCCGAATAATACGTAATATCTTGATAATCTATAGGAGGATACTTCACAGCAGCCCAAGTAGGCTCTTTCATTTCGAGCCATTTCTTAAAGGCTTTCAAACGAAATTCAAGCATGAACGAAGGTTCATTCTTTTTTTGAGAAATTGCACGTATAGTCTCTTCGCTTAAGCCCTTAGGGAGACTTTCCGTCTCAACCTCTGTCGAAAACCCATACTTGTACTCTGTTGAAAACATTTCCTGAGTGGTCATGCAAAAACCTTATACATTCGTGAATTGAAAATCGCTGCGACTCGATTATAGGA
>JABEVM010000050.1 GCA_013041585.1 Chlamydiota bacterium | reverse complement strand
ATCTCAGGTAATTCCTATTGAATTACAACTGAGTAAGGAGAAGATAGGATGAAGAATTCAGAAAAAATAGTAGCGAGCATCGATGCGACGCTTGATCAATTGATTGAAAACGCAGAGATTGTAAATCCAAAGACCTGTCACCTACTTTTAGAAAGTGAGATCGAAGCGCTGCAGAAAACACAAGAAAGTTTGCTAGCTCATATCCTTCATATGGAAAATCATCTAGAGCTACAGAAAAAGTCCACAGTACGCCTTTTGCAGAAAAGCGGCATCCAGAAAAAACTTGCGAAATTTGGAAAGTTGAGCACTCGCCTAGTGAATAGTTTAACAACGCAAATCCAAAAAAATGTGAAAAAGAGTAAATCTCCAAAGAAAACAGCTGCCAGAAGAACACGAAGGTCTACTAGAAAAACCGCAAGGGTCTAAATTCGAATCTAAAACTGCGCTAGGGTACGAAGAGCGTTTTCGATATCCTCTACCTGCGGTAGTACCGCATCTTCAAGCATTTTCGCATAAGGTACAGGACAATTCTTCCCAGTTACGCGTTTGACTGGAGCATCAAGATACTGAAAAGCTTCTTCAACAATACGAGCAGACAATTCCGCTCCAAAACCACAGTTACTTGCGGCTTCATGCGCTACAACTGCTTTGCCTGTTTTGGAAATAGAAGCTAGAACTGTTTCCATATCTAAAGGCACTAACGTACGCAAATCGATAATTTCTACGGAAATTCCTTCTTTAGAAAGATTTTCTGCAGCTTCCACCGCCATATAGACAGTCATTCCATAGCCAATCAGCGTGACATCAGAACCCGCGCGAACAATTTCAGCTTTTCCAAGCGGGATCACTTCTTCAGTTGCAGGCTCTTTCCTGGCGCAGAATACCCTTTGACGGTATAGAGCTTTATGTTCTAGGAACACGACTGGGTTTGGATCGCGAATCGCAGCTTTCATAAGCCTTTTTGCATCGGCTGCGTTGCTTGGAACCACAACCTTAAGTCCAGGGCAATGAGCTAAAAAAGCTTCGATACTTTGAGAATGGTATGGGCCGCCCTGAATATATCCCCCATAAGGCATGCGAACCACTACAGGACAATTCCATTTTCCATTCGATCTATAATGAATGCTTGAAAGTTCATTAAAGAGCTGGTTGATCCCTGTCCATACATAATCAGCAAACTGAACTTCCACAACAGGCTTGAACGGTTCCACAAAAGAAAGCCCTGTTGCAATTCCGATAATAGAAGATTCGGCGAGTGGAGTATTAAAGCAGCGTTTCGTACCATAATTTGCTGTCAAATGACGAGTGACTCCAAAAACACCGCCCTTTCCATGAGCTACATCTTGTCCGAAAACAACAATATGCGAATCTAATGACATCTCTTCATCAAGTGCGTGATTGAGCGCATCTACCATAACAATCGATTCTGCATCCATAGACTCTTCCTTGGAAGTCACAGTACTTTGCACAGTATTTTTAAAGACATGGTCTAATACAGTTGCAGGCTCTTCAAAAGGAATTTTCTCAGCTTCTTGCGCTGCAGCTTCGATACGATTGAAAATCTCTTTTCGTAATTTCTCAATTTCTTCTTCGCTAAAAAGCCCTTTTTCGATGAGCCATTTTTCAAAAATCGGCAAAGGATCTCTTGCTTTTTCAGCAGAAAGTGTGCAGGCATCTTTATATTTCGTTGCATCATCACTGCTACTATGCGGGCCAATTCTAGGAACTTTCGCAACTACTAAGCTGGGACCTTTACCTGCTTTTCCTTTTTCAACTGCTTCTTGCATAGCATTGCAAAGTTCTAGATAATTGCAGCCATCTACATCAAAAACTGATAGCCCATCATATCCTTTTGCTAATGGAACAATGGAGCCTCCGGCTGTTTGTTCTTTTACCGGTACAGAAATAGCCCATCCATTGTCCTGGACCACAAAAATCACACTCAGCTTGTGAATGCAGGCAAAGTTCAATGCTTCATGAAAATCACCTTGAGAAGTAGCCCCTTCTCCGGATGACACGTAAACTACATCATTTTTATTTGCAAGTTGGAGGCCTTTGGCAACACCTACCGCATGTAAAAATTGCGAGCCCACACAACTAGACTGACATGGGATAAGTAGATCTTTTTGAGAAAAATGCTCGGGCATCATTCTGCCGCCAGAGTGATGTTCTACTTTCCTAGCTAAGAATGCCCCTAAAATATCTGTTAAACTGCAGCCTAGACCGATTGCAAAAGCTCGATCGCGGTAATAAGGAAGTCCCCAATCTTTTCCAGGAGTTAAATGAAGCGCAGCTACAGCTCCGACCATTTCGTGGCCAGAAACAGGAAGATGGAAAGTCCCTCCTTTATTTTGACGAACAAGTTTAAACATCTTGTCGTCCATAAAACGGGTTAAATACATCACTTCTAATGTTTTTAGACATGACTCTTTAGAAGCTGGATCATACTCCATCAAAAAGGGGGAAGGGGGTAACTTTACTGTCATACGACTAATTCTTTTTCGGCTTAAATTTAGATAAAATCGGTGTGACGCTCTTCACAGAAGGAGCTTTTTTATCAGCTTCTTCTGGGGAGGCTTTCTCATCCTTAGATTTTTTCGGTAAAAATCCTTTGACGACACCTAAAATTCTTGATTCTTTCTTTTCAGAAGCTTTGGTTTCTTCCGGTGTTTTTGTAAGCACCTTGATCAACCTATCTTCACCTGCAATTCCACTTGTTTCGTTGATATTGGCAAGCTTGCTTGATAAATGGCGTAGAGATTCTAAACGCTGAGACAAGACCTCCAACTTTGGAGGAACTTTTCCACGCGAGCTTCCACGTAAATTTGCAATAAGCTGAGCTTCTGTATCAAAACGTGCAGAGAAAGTAACAGCAGAGGGGCTTGAAATATCGGGTAGGTATAAAAATAGTCTAGCTGGGATTGGGACATGCAAATACATATCTGCGGTGATTTGCAACTCGGTTTCCACTTTTGCGACCTGCTTAGGAGGTCTTCCTCGTTTCGGCCTAGGATTCAAGGCTTCATTCGAGTAATAGGTCTTAGCTTTAGCAAAGAGATTTTCTCTAGATAAAGCAATGTCTTTAGAAACTTTAGCATCAAAGAGATGTCTTTTGATTTTTTCAATGGCGCTTTTTGTAAGATCTAGATCTTCTTCAAAAACAAATTGAATCTGCTCTAGTCTAAGCCACTCAATGATCCGAATCCGTGAACGTTCATGATAATAGAGCTGCCATTTTTCAAGTTCGCTCAAATGGTCGTAGATAAACTCCAGAAAGTTTTCCCTCGCATCCTTTGATTGGATCACATCTAACAGCTTTTCTTTCGTATCGATATCGTAAACTTTTTCATTGACAAACCCTTCCATGAATTTCTTTGTTTCATAAAAGGTCATTTTTGGGATCAGGCAATATCTCATACTATGTTTTGCAAGCTCTTCTTCGAGATCTTCAAGCTCTTTGACGCTTTTATCCAGATCTACATAGATAATAAAGCCTTCTACACGGTCTAAATAAAAATCTCTTTCATCATCAGATTTTGCAAATGCATCCATTAAACGGTGGAAACGTAGGAGCAAAGGATTTTGCGCTTTGGGAAAGTCTTTATCCATATGAGTTGATCCTTTAGAAAAGGCCTACATTACCATAAAAGAATTTGTCAAAGCAAGCAGAAAAATTCTGGTTTATAATGGAAAAGTAAGAAATACAGTAAAATTATATAATAATTTAAACT
>JABEVM010000007.1 GCA_013041585.1 Chlamydiota bacterium | reverse complement strand
TCCATCAGCTGCGGCCCGTTATATTGAAACAAGGCTCTCTGCCTTAGCCAGAGAGACACTCTTCAATCCAGATATCACAGAAAAAATTCCTTCTTATGACGGTAGGAATTTCGAGCCTGTCACCTTGCCTGCCAAAATCCCTCTTTTGCTTATGCAAGGAGCCGATGGGATTGCAATTGGCATGGCAACTCATATTTTGCCCCACAATTTCACGGAACTTCTCGAAGCGGAGATCGCTTTTCTTGAAGGCAGAAATTTTAAAATCTTTCCTGATTTTCCAACTGGGGGGATCATGGACAAGAGCCAGTATGACAAAGGATGGGGTAAGGTTAAACTTCGCGCTAAAATTGAGATTAAAGACCCAAAAACGCTTGTGATCAGAGAAATCTGTTATGGTACCACAACAGAGAGCTTGATCCGCTCCATCGACGAAGCAGCGAAAAAGGGGAAGATCAAGATCGAGGCGATCAATGATTATACTGCCAGAGACGTAGAAATCGAGATCAAGCTGCCACGCGGTCAGTACGCAGAAGAAATTTTGGACGCGCTTTATGGATTTACAGAATGTGAAGTTTCACTCACATCCCAGATCATCGTCATCAAGGACGGATATCCATGGGAGACGGACGTTCATGAGATCCTTAGCTACAATGCTACAAAAGTAGTAGAATTTCTAAAAAGGGAACTTGAGATTGAGAGAGACAGGCTGCTTGAAAAGATTTTCTACAAGACGCTTGAAAGAATTTTTATTGAAAACCGTCTTTATAAGAAAATCGAGACGATCAAGACGCTCGAAGGAATTCATGAGACCCTCACAGAACTATTCAAGCCTTATAGAAAAAAGCTCATGCGAGAGCCAACTCATGATGACATAGAAAAACTTCTTCAAATTCCCATTAGACGTATCTCTCAGTTTGACATCGACAAGAACAAAGAAGAGATTTCCCTTTTAGAGGAGAATCTTCATAACGTAGAGAAAAGTCTTAAGAATGTTAAAAAATACGCAATTGAGCATCTAAAAAAGCTCATTGCAAAATTCGGAGAGGACTATCCAAGAAAAACACGTGTTAAGGCCATTGAAGAGATCGATCGCAGAGCGATCGAGACCAAAGAAATCAAGGTAGGGTTTGACCTTCAGACAAGTTTTGTCGGAACTAAAATTTCTGGAGCTTCTGAGCTATTTTGCACAAACTTCGATAAATTACTTATCTTTCATACAGATGGCACATATAAAGCTGTCAATATCCCTGAAAAGCAGTATTTTGAAAAGCTCGCCTGGGCAGGTGTTGCAGATAAAAAAACAATCATGAACGTAGTCTACAAAAACAAAGAAACTGGTCAAGTTTGGGCCAAGCGCTTTGTTGTCGATAAATTTATCTTAGACAAGAGTTACCGCTTTCTCGATGAAAATATGGAGCTTCATCATATCTCCACAAGTCCGAATGTAACTGGGGAACTTCACTTTGCGCCGAAGTCTGGTCAAAAAATAAACAAGGCTCCTTTTTCTCTGAAGGATATCCCCATCTCAGGAGCGCAAACTCGTGGCATTCGCTTAAGCCCCCAAAAGGTGAAAAAGATCACTTTTGGTCGTTAGCACAGCGAAAACTTGCTTGATTAAACCAAGTTAATCGCCTTTTTCTACAAAAATTTTGTTATATATTTGACTTTCTCCAAATTTTTCATAAAAATACGCACTTTTTTATTGAAACTGAGGTCATAGTATGGTTTTTAGAGTGGGTGGCCTTTGTGAGATCTATCGGCAATTGCCTTCTCTACCTTCAGCTAGAGATCTACAGCGTTGTCTCTTTCATCTTTTTTGTTCTAAAATACCACAAACTGAAAAACCCAAGACAAGAGAAGAGAAAAGCGTTCAAGATTTAACGAGTCCAAAACAACCTGCAAATGTAGTGCAAGTTGTGCAAGTTCCAAGTGATGAAGAAAGAATAGAAGCTGTAGCAAATGACCTATTGCAACATACAAGCCTGCGCACGCTAAGAGAGTTAGCAAGATCTCACTTTTATATAGAAACAAGGGGGACTTTTTCCAAATTTTCAGGCTGGGATGAAGAAATAGACCCTGAAGAGCTCTTCGACATAGGATCGAGAATCAAAGAGATTCTGAATGAAAAAATAGCTGCATATACTGATTCCGTTTCGCTCGGTTTAGCGTCGGAAATGGAGATCGTTGAACCTATTGAAATAACTGAGCACGATCTTCTTGCTCAAATTTTAAAAAGTATACAAGAAGCAGTTGATTGCAAAATCTTTTTTCAGGGGTGCGTTGCATCCGCAATGAAAAATGGCTCTGATGCAGGGCATGCCCTAGCCAACTTTTATCAACTTGTATGTCAAAATTTTGGCTTGGCAAGACTTACAAGCAGACAGGTGCTTATACTAAAGATTTTGAGCAGTATAAAGTTTAACCTGACCAACTATCAGATCATGAGAAGAGTGATTATAGAAGCTCCAGGTACAATTCTAAGCGGACCATCAAACGAAATTGATTTTATCAAACAGGAGAGAAGAAATCCAAGGCAGCTAAAAGAGATTTATAAGACCGTAAGGGATCTGATGGGTAGCTTGGAGAAAGAAATTCATGAGAGTCTTTCGTTTTCTTTCATAAATATTCTTCAAATTACACAGATACAAGATGGGCATTCTGCCTATTCTGATTTTTTCTTAAGAGAACATCATCCGAAACTCCCTTTTACTGAAAGGAGGGTAGCTACAAAGAAGCTGCTTTTGAATCAAGTAGCTGCGCTTTTACAGAATCCGTCTCAGCGATTCTATTACGTAATGGATCAAGGGATTCGGAGTAAAAGTATGTATTTTCTGGACCTGACACGCCACAGAATAGTATGGGGATCTGGTCTTGTTGTAGATTATGTCGATGCTGCCTCTTGTAAAGAGGCGGTCTTGGACAATATAAAAGGATCAGATCTTCGCAACATTTCATTCATAGAATGCTATTTTGTGCAGCAATTCAAAGCCAAGCTCTAGTGGCAATCCAGTTCATGAACTGATCTTGAGTATAGATTTTTTAAATAAAAATCTTGTTAAACCTGTTTTTTTTATCTATTTTTTAATTTACTTTTTGAAATTTATTTAAAAT
>JABEVM010000049.1 GCA_013041585.1 Chlamydiota bacterium | reverse complement strand
TTGGAAGATTGCAAGAAAGCGTCTGCAATAAAGTAGCTTTCGTTTAAGAAGAAAAAAAATTGATTGTGCTTTCCGGGGCGTGCAATGGGTGTTGAGACAAACTTTTAAGTGATTAAAAGAGTGTGAGGTTATGGAAGAAAAACAAAAAGGGAAAGAGAAAAGAGGGACAGATCAATAAAACGATCAAAAAGCGTAGTCAGCTTTCTCGAATTTTGACGAAGACCGGAAGGCAGAGAATACCGAGCCAAGGATAAAACTGGATAATAATTATTCGTAAGGCTGAAGTAAACAGATTCGGTATTATTAATTGAAAGTTCTTGAAATCTTGAATTGAAGCTACTGTGATTCCAAAAGAGCCGAAAATTGAGAATTGGCCGATGACAGCTTCTGTTCATCGATCAGAAACACCTGGCCTACCTCAAATAAGCGGAATCAACACAGGTCAGTGATCAATCTTAGCAAGACCCGAACAGCAGCTAAGGAGGCTTTGAGTTTGAGGAGATACGTAGTGAGCCTTCTCAAAGAGGAAGAGAATACCAAGCCGAGGATAAAATCGGAAATTATGCAACTAAAAGAATGAAGCGAAAAGATTCGGTATTCTTAATAACAGAACGAAAGATCTTTAATTGAAAATATTATTTTGCCAAAAGTACGAAATATTCAGAATTGGTCGATGATAGTTTCTGCTTATCGATCAGAAACACCCGGTCTACGACAAAATAAGTGTTCGGCTCAGTGGAATCAACACACGTTAACAATCGATTTCAGCAAGACCCCGGTCTGAGGAGATCGCAAATGGCTGGCTTAGGCTCAAAAAATTCAACTCAACAGCTAAGAAGGCTTTCAGTCTGAGAAGGTCGCGAAAGGCTGCTTAAGAAGCTCCAACTTGAATCCAAAAATCAAAAAGTAAATGATCCTACTCATTTCAAATACCAATCTTTATATAGAATCCAGTGCAGCTAAGCATCAAAATGGCAGATCGAACATGAAGGTAGGGAAGGTTCTTCGTTTACATCGAGATCGGACATCAGCACTTTGAGGAAAACTTTTTCAATGTTGACTTCTTTACTCTGTCTTTACGGGGACCCCACGCTCACGCATACCTCACAGTATTGCAATCTTGGTAATGACAGAAGAAAACATCTAGCTTCTCGAAAATAAAGGTTAAAAGTGAAACCAGGGCAAAAACATTTGTTTTGTTGAGTTGGGCCGCATGTCGGATGCAAGAAACAGCTTCCCGCATCCGTCCATCCTCCGGAACTCAATTGTTTTTGTTGTTTACTTAAGCAAATAGCTAAAAAAGCAGCAAAATTAAAGAGCCTTCAAGAGACTTGCTGTAAGAGTTTACAGCCGCTCATCTATCAGACACATCGCAGACAGTTAATTCGAGAAATAGAAAAGCTTTAACCAGCTTTATTTATTTGACAGAAAAAATGTAAACTGCAATGTGATCTCTGATCTTTTGCGCTCAAAGCGCTAGAAACTAGCCTTTGAGATTAAAAGACCTTAATAAACACAGCAAAGCTTTCCGTCAAACGCTCTCATTCAGGCACGTCACAAACAGAATAATCCAAGAACTTGGAAATCAAAAATCAATTTTGTTCACTTTGAAGAAGGAGCTGTTAGCAGCGTTGAGCTTCGACAGAAATTTATCTTGCTGACTTAGGGTTGTTGCTGCTTTCGCCAGAAAATGGCAATAAATGTTTGTAAGCCGTCATGCCAGCTGTCGACCGATAGGATGGCTTTCACTTCCAGGACCCTCCTTAACAGAAAATCTATGGTGGTTATCTTTACTCAAAAACTGTTAAAGTTCCTTCAGAATTCATCTTAAAGGTGGTCTGAAAAAGAAAAAGCCTAATGAGTTGCTTGTCTTATACTCTGTACCGGAATTGTCATGGACCAAAAGTTGTACGCAATTTCCCAAAAAATAATAACAAGAAAGCTAAGGTTTCGTGCCAACTGAAGTTTCCTCGCTCCGAGAAATGTATCTTACTTATCTTCTTCATTCGGTGATTTGGATGAAGAAAATCTGGAAGAAGGACAATATTGTCTCAGAATGCTTCAATCTAAAGCGATAGAATTGATATGGTCTAAAAAGTTGTTTCTCTTGCAGAAGCCTACTTAATGATATGTGAGGGTAACAAAAGGTGACGATGTTTTGTCATGGTCATTCTCATTGTATTTTGTGTCAAATATCCAGCATCCAAGTGAGCAGTCACTAAGCTGGGATGATTTTTTTCATCAATTGAGTGACTCTCCATGCTTTAATTATGCGATCATGGATGTGACGACAATAAAAAATTTGCATGTCAGGGGTTAGACGTTGGAAAGCTATTTTAGCTTTCGGAACAATCGGAACACAAGTCTAGCGGGTACCTCTTTTAATTGAGCCGGCTTTATCCCGTTTATGAAGAGTTCGTTCATTCACCCCGCAGCAGAAAAATCTGGTGATAGAAGGAAAGGAGATAGTGAACGTGGCAAACCAAAACTCGACAGTGGAAAGAGATGGAAGATGGAATGTCATTTTGCGATTCTTTTGCTTAGGATCAGCTAGATACACTGC
>JABEVM010000048.1 GCA_013041585.1 Chlamydiota bacterium | reverse complement strand
CAAACAATCAGCTCTTTTGCTCCAGCCAAACTACCCGCACACAAAGCCATCCAATCTCTCAAGCCCCACTATCAAGTGCTCAACGAAGAATAGAACAACTAGCCAACTGCTTTAAAACAGAAGCGCCTTCTTTACAAGAGAGAGCTTCTACAGATTCGTTAGGCTCGGTATTGCATCCTAACTTTACAAGCGGGGAAGTCCGAGCCCAATTAATGCAGATGCTTCCCGATTCGATTAAGCCTTATGTGCGGGAAGTAATCGGAAACGTTTCTGATCCAAGAGATGCAAGAGTACATATAGTCGCAGATATCCATACCAACCCGAAAAGAGATAATTTATTTCAAGGAGTCTATGCAGCTTATGGGTCTTCTCCAAGAAAATGTATTACGCTATTTGAAGGGACTCAAAGTATGAAGTCAACTAAAAGAGAGCTTTTGGAGGGGCTAGGGGAATCTGCATTAGAAACTATAATAGAAGTTTCTCTTCGAACAAAAAAAGTAAAAGCTGCTTTAAAGAGAAAAGACGTAGAAACCGCGAGAGTCCTGCTATTCAGCGAAAATAATCTCAAAACCCCAGTTCAAGCATTAACTAAAGATACACTAAAAACTATCGAAACAAAAAAAGAATTTAGGCTCTATTTTAAAAACATGAAAATTCATCTTAAGGAGCCAGATCTTACCATTTTTTATGAAGAATATCTTGATGTCTTGATGGAAATGATTACTGATGATCAAGTCTTTCATACAGCATATGAGAATGTTGTAGAAGAGATCCTCTGCCTTACAAAAGAAGATGATGATGAATCTGCTGATGAAGATTCCTATTGGGAAGCTAAGCTAGTATTTCATCACAAAGTAGAAGCATATGGCTGGGATGACAAAGAAGGTTACGAAGAAATTCTATCCGTCTATCGAACTCAGCTCAATTACCTAGAGAAAATCCTTCATGTTTTTAATAACCAATTAGAATCCGTTGGAAAAGAAAAGCTTTCTTTAGAAGATCTAGACGATTTTGACAAACTTTTAAGTAAATATTCTATGGAATTATTTCATCCTTCGAAGGAAATTTCAGAAAAAGAGTATTTGCAATTTCTGTCGTTAGTCATTTTTCATTTTTTATCAATATTAGCAACGGATACAAGAGAAAAAAGCGATTTCGAAGCTCTTCTTAGAGAATATCAAGATACACTAGAATGGCCAAATAGTTCTGCTAAGGCGTTAGAAAAATTTTTACATTCTTATGATAGAGAAGATAAACAAAAAGTTTTTGACCTTTTGAAACAACTTACTGAAGTACAAAATCAGCTCGCCAAAAATTTGAACACCCCTCAAGACATTATTATTTCTCGGGACGACTTGATGAAATACTCTTCTCTTGTTCAAGAGATCGTAACTATCATGTCTTCTAGCTATAGAGATTATGAGCTAAAAAAGGCTTTCGATTTTCTCATTTTTAGTGCTATTCCCTTACTTATTCCATTTGTGAAAATCGTTTTCTCTAAGCCAGAATATAGAACATTGCTAGAGACAACTTTTCGTTGGCCTATGGAAGCATACGATCTCCTTCAAAAGTTTACGTCGGCTGAAGAAGTACACAAAAAATGGAATACCAAAAGAGATCAATCTCTTCTCCAAACTATTGAAACCATTGCAAAAATAAGACCGGAGGCACTGATTCTGGTCTTGGCTGGTGAAGATCATGTAACACCGGGGAAAAACGAAACTAATCATAGAACCTATCAAGCAGACCCGAGGGGAATTCTTTCTAAATTATCTTTACCAACTATCATCTACAAAATGGATGTAGCGAAAGAATACAGGGATGATAAAGCGAATGTGAAATATCTGAAAGAACTGCTCGGATCTTCTAAGTTATAAACCCCTATTTGGAGTGATCCATCATAGGCTTTTACGGAAAGAAAATTCATTAAAGAGCAAACGTTACATTCAATCCTCATAAAAAAATACATTTTCAAATCATTTATTTCTAATAATTTAGCAACTTTAGTTAGCAGTCTACTGCAAAGGCTGCTAGATTTTAAATCGCCGTTTTCTTATATTGAAAAATGTAAGAAAACACACGGAGGTTTATATGTTTAGACAACTCGCAATCGTCCCAAATCTCATGAGCGAACTAGATGATATCCGCTCATTTTTCAAAGACTGTTCCATAGAAAAATGTGGAGAAACTCCAAAAGCCAAACTTAGTGATCTCACAATTTATGAAACAGAAAATCAAGTCTTCGTAGAAGCGCCTGCTTCTGGAATCCCTTCGAAAGATATTCAAATCACTTTTGAAAAAGGAGTTCTTTCGATTCAAGGCGAAGCTCATGAAGAAAAAAAAGAGGAAGAAAACAAAATCAAATATCACATAAAAGCGAAAAGAGCTCTCTCTTATCGCATTCAACTTCCCTTTGCGATCGATGAAAATGTGACTCCTCAGGCGATTTGTAAAGACGGTCTGTTAAAGGTGTCTTTTCAAAAAAGCAGAGCAGGCAAACCTCATCGCATAGAGGTTCATGCGGCATAAAAAAGGAGGCTGAATGCCTCCTTTTTAATCAAACGCTTGTTATAGAGCGATCAATTCGAAATTTTCGGATCATAAACATCTCTAAATT
>JABEVM010000047.1 GCA_013041585.1 Chlamydiota bacterium | reverse complement strand
GTCTTGTTTGGGGGAAAATGTGTGCGGATGACCTAAGTCAAAGCCTTTCGCAAAACTCCTATTATTTCCCGCCAGTCGAAGAATGGGTAATGGGTAATAAACCTGTTGATAGCGCTTTAATTCAGCAAGACTGGATGACAATCAAGCAAACGATGTGGAACTATGTAGGTCTTCAAAGGGACGGGACTCGGCTAAGAAGGGCTCTTAAGATGCTTGATGAGCTTTCTTTACAAATTAAAGATTTTTATGAGCACGCCACATTAACACCAGAGCTTTTGGGCCTTCGCAACGGAGTGCAAACAGCGCTTTTAATTACCCAAGGTGCCTATCGAAATAAAAATTCACTTGGTTGCCATTATCGGATTAATTAATTGCTCAAAATCAATTTTTTTCATAAACTTTCATCTCGTTATACACGGGGTATTAGCTCAGTTGGTTAGAGCGCCACGTTGACATCGTGGAGGTCAGCTGTTCGAGTCAGCTATATCCCAACCCTAACTTGTAAAAGAAATTTCTTGAATTCAGAAGAAGCTATTATTCCAATTCGAAATACGGCCTGCGCTCTTCTTGCAGCGAGCGCGCAGCGGCTTTTTCCTGGGGTTATTCTCCTAGGGGGGCAGAGCACATCTAAAGGTTTTTATTACGATTTCATTTTTTCGTCCGGTTGGGAGCCTAGATTTCTAACTCTTCTTCAAGAACAAATGTATGAACTAGTAAGGCGAGATCATCCCATAAAACTTATGGAAATGGTTCCTAAAAGCGCTTACGGTTATTTTTCTAGTCAGTCTCAGCCTTTCCAAGCAGGTAAGGCTAAAGCAAGTCAAGAATCTTTAGTTTGTTTAGTCCAAATCGATGGGTTTTCCGATTTTGCAAACGGTGAGTATGTTGACAATACTTCTGAGGTCCCAGCCTTCTTCTTGCAAGAGGCTTTCCCTATTCTTGATAGGGAAGAGGAAGATTGTATTCGTATTTTTGGCTATGCGTTTTTCACTAAAGAAGAGTCTAGAAAAGTGGATAAGAAGACACTTTCTATTCGAGAAAAAGATCACATTACACTCGGTAAAGACCTTCAATATTTTTTTCAAATGCCTGGGGAAAATCCTGGTGAATGGGCGTTCCTTCCTAAGGGTGAGCTCATACGTGAAAAACTGATCGAGCTTTGGAAAAAGAAAATTTCTTCAAGTGGTTTTGAGATTGTATCGGTACCTTCGTACACTGAAGCCGAAATGACGAAAAATCATAAAATTATTTTTGAAAACTTTCCTAAAATGAGCAAGCTGGCTCAAATTAGTTTTGTGCAAACGGATCAAGCCGAATTCGAAGGAATGTTTTGCTCTTCCGCCTTTTTTTCAGATAGGTCCCATGTTTTTTGTCCCTTTGAAAAGCTTTTGTCCTACTCTATTTCTTCCTTGCAATTCATTTGTGAAATACTTAACATCTTCACTTGGAAGTATAGATTTGTTTTATATACAAAGTCTTGGGTCCATAATAAGGCTCTTTGGAAAAAAGATCTTCGCGTTTTAGAAGAAGCTTTATCAGCTTGTAATATTGATTACCAAATTGATCAAGATACAATCCTGGAAAAGGGGCCGAAGTTGGAAGTGCGGCTGGAAGATAAGATGGGCAAAGAGCATCCTTGCGCTTTCCTTTATATCGATAAACAAAAAACAGCGACCCAAGAGAGAATTTTAGTGCAGTCTCTTTTTGGATCCCTTGAGAGATTTATTGCACTACTTATAGAGCAGTATGAAGGAGCTTTACCTTTTTGGCTTCTTCCGGAGCAAGTCCGAATCATTCCTACTGAAAAAAATGGGGAAGAGTATGCGCTGTCTGTAAAAGAGGAAGTAAATCGGCTCGGCTTTTTGGCAAGTGTAGATAAAACACCTGAAAGTCTTGCTAAGAAACTTTCTCAAGCAGAGGCGGAAAAAATTCCTTATGTAGTTATGATTGGGGCTAAAGAAAAAGAGGTTGGAAAAATTTCTGTAAGAGAATGTAGAGTTAAAAAGGAAGAAATGATAACTCTAGAGCAGTTTACAGAAAAATTGCGAAAGCAAGTAACTATTTAACTAATAGGCAACAGGAAGTCTGAATTGAAAATCAATAGAGAAATACGTGCACCTAAGGTGCGTGTTATAGACCAGGATGGAAAGCAAGTAGGAGTTATTACGATTCAAGAAGCTCTTTCCCGCGCAGAACTTGCGGGGCTTGATCTCGTAGAAATTTCTCCTGGTGCGGAACCTCCAGTTTGTAAGATTATAGACTATGGAAAGTTTCGTTATCAGTTAACAAAGAAAGAGAAAGAAAGTAAAAAATCTCAGCACCAAGTGAAGGTAAAAGAGATTAAGCTCAAACCTAATACTGATGAGAATGATGTTGCGATTAAAACTAAACATTCGCGCGAATTCCTTCTTAAAGGAAATAAAGTTCGAGTAACTTGTGTGTTCCGAGGTAGAGAATTACAACACCCTGAATTTGGCATAAGGATAGTGCAAAAGGTCTGCGAGGATCTCTCAGACATTGCAACTCCTGAATCAGATCCTAAAATGATGGGTAGGAGCTTATCTGTTGTGATCGCTCCGGGTAGTAAAAAGAAAGTAGTGGCTTCTTAGTGCTTGATTTTCAAATACTTGCAAGTTATTTGAACTTCTTAAGTACAAAAATCTGCTAATATGCGATAATGCGCATGCAAAAAGGAGAATGACTGTGCCGAAAATGAAAACTCGCAAGGCTGTAAAAGCTAAATTTAAAGTTACAGGGACTGGAAAGTTGCTTCGCAATCGTCCCGGTCGTCGTCATATTTTGACGAAAAAATCTTCAAAACGTAAACGAAGTCTAGCGAAACAAGTGGTCGTAGACCATGGACAAACTAAAATGTACGCCCATTTAATGGGTGTTGATTAATATTATAAGGAAAGGAGTACTACTATGGTTAGAGTGACTAATGCCGTAGCTGCTCATCGCAAGAGAAAAAGACTGCTTAAGCTCGCAAAAGGATTTGTAGGAGACCGAAAAAACCATTTGCGACTTTCTTCCGATGCTGTATTGTCTGCAATGTCTTTTAATTATCGCCATCGTAAACAAAAAAAGAGAGATTTCCGAAGACTTTGGATCACCCGTATTTCGGTTGGTGCAAAAATTCACGGGCTTTCTTATAGTAAATTTATAAATGGCATGAAAAGGGCCGGATGTTCTTTGAATCGCAAAATGCTTTCTGATATGGCAATTCGCGATCCAAATAGCTTTGCTGCTGTAGCTGGAGCTGCTAAACAAGCTCTAGTGGCATAAACTTTTTGCCTATGCCTTATAAAGGCATAGGCTTTCTTTTTTTCAACTTTATACTTTTCTATACCTGTGAAAAATAAGATTTCTCTACTTCGTCAGCAGTTTCAAGATGATATCAAGGAAGTTTCTCAAACAAAAGATGTTGAGCAACTCAAAGTTAAGTATCTTGGAAAGAAGGGAGTGATCCAAGAGTTCATGGTTTTCTTGCGAGATGTTCCATCTGAAGAACGTCCGCTGATGGGAAAGCTTGTCAATGATTTCAAAGAAGAAGTTTCCTCGCTTTGTGAAAAGGCGCTACAAAGTTTTCATGATATCGAAACTTCAAAAGCGATTTCACAAGAAAGAATCGATATTTCTCAGCCTGGAAGAAGGCATTTCCTTGGAAGGAAACATCCTATCACAATCATGCGCAATGAAATTTTAACCATTTTAAATGGGATGGGATTCTCTGTTCAATACGGGCCTGATATTGATTCTGATTATTATAACTTCGAAGGATTGAATTATCCTAAAGATCACCCTGCGCGTGACATGCAGGATACATTTTATGTATCACCTGATTATTTACTCAGATCGCACACTTCCAATACACAGCTTCGTGTTATGGAAACGCATAAACCTCCAATTCGAATCGTAGCACCAGGTACTTGTTATCGTAATGAAACGATTAGCGCCAGGTCACATGTATTCTTCCATCAAATTGAAGGTCTTTATGTTGATAAGGACGTCTCCTTTGCAGATCTTCTTGCGACAATGAGAGAATTTTGGACTAAGCTCTTCCAAAAAGAAATGGAAACGCGTTTTCGTCCCAGCTTTTTCCCTTTTACAGAGCCGAGCATGGAAGTCGATATTAAATGTACTTCTTGTGAGGGAAGCGGATGTAGGCTTTGCAAACACTCCGGTTGGCTTGAAGTGGCCGGCGCTGGCATGGTACATCCAGAGGTCCTTAAAAATGGGGGGATTGATCCAGAGATCTATTCCGGTTATGCTTGGGGTATCGGGATCGAAAGGCTCGCTATGCTTAAGTTCGGGATCCCTGATATTCGTATGTTCTTTGAAAACGACGTTCGCTTTCTCTCTCAGTTTTAACTAGTTATCTTCTAAAATATTCTAATAAACTGTTAATCAATAGTTTGTGTTTTTCAAATTATTATTTGAATTTCTTTTGATATTATAAAAATTTCTTTAATAACACCTTACGTGTTTTATTTTGATTAATACTGATAAAATATGTAT
>JABEVM010000046.1 GCA_013041585.1 Chlamydiota bacterium | reverse complement strand
TATATTACCTTCTTGCTCAAGGTATCCTTTAGAAAAAAAACTCGACAGTATATCCTTGAATATGTGCAAGGAGGATGTAGTAAAAATCATGGATACCCCCGGGGTTGCAAGAGGATCAATCATAAATAAATTTGGTCAATCAATTGAAGTCCGAGAATATAAAACAAAGGATTGGCTCGCCACTTCATGGCAGGAATATGAAAGAACATATTGGCTTTATTTCTGCGATGGAAAGCTCGTGCAATGGGGAAGAGCTGGGGATTGGGCTGAGGCTAAAAGAATGATCTACGACATCAACTTTAAAACATCGTAGAGTTTTCAGTAATTTGCTGTTGTGTCGACTCACCAAACACATCTTTATCTAGCTTTTCTAGAACACTTGCAACATGTCCTTCCGTAAGATGAGAATATCTTTTGACCATTTGCAAAGTTTTATGTCCTAACACCTCTGCAATTTGCGCAAGTGATGCCCCGCCTTGTGCAAGAGTAGATGCTCTGTCATGCCTAAGATCATGGAATTTAAAATTTTCAATTCCAGCTCTTTTAAGAGCGTTTTCCCATGCAGTCCTGATATCATATGCCTGAGTGTGAGATAGGCTGCTAGAAGGGAAAAGAAGGGGCGATATATTTTTTCTCTTTGCGGAAAGCTGCTTTATTACTTCTAATGCATAGCCGACAAGTGGGATTGCTCTTCGCTCCCCATTTTTACTTTCTTGTATTACAAGCCTTCCTCTGACAAGATCCACGTCTTCCCATTTAAGACGCATAATCTCATTTTTTCTCATTCCAGTAGATAGAGCAACTGTGACGATTGCATGCAAATATGGACACTGACTTTCTTTACAAGCTTCAAGTAATTTCAACCGTTCATCTTGGGTTAGGAACCGTACGCGCCCTCTCGACTCTTTTAGTTTAGAAACCTTATTCATAGGGCTATCTTCAAGCCACTCCCATTCTTTCATTGCTGTTGTAAGAACATGCCCAATAGCAGCTAAATAACGATTAGCTGTAGCATCTGATCTTTTTGTTCCCCTCACTGTGATACCTGAAGCTAGGATATCCCGATGTTCCACAACTACAGCCGGAGTTATATCGCTTAAAAGGAGATGACCTATTTTTTCCTTCCACCAAAGAAGCTGTATTTTTTGAGATCTAATTCCATCTTTTTTTCTTGGAAGAACATCTCTAATATAACGATCTATCATTTCTGAAACGTTATGCTTTTTCGCTTCCGCTGTTTTAAAATATTTACCATTTCGAAGGGCAATTTCTGTTTCCTTTGCCCAAATCTTAGCATCGGTTTTACGAGGAAAAGTCGCTGTAATCTGATTTTAGCCATTAACTCGAACCTGCAATCTGTAACTTTTGCTCCCCTCTTCATTGATTCTTTCTTCGATATATGCCATAAATCACCTTCTTTTGCTAAATAGATGAGTAGTCTACAAAAAAAGTCAATTTTACACAACCATCGGATATGTAATCAGATGTATTATTTATCAAATACAGAATATAAAATGAGATTTTCTATCTTTATATGGCATAAATGGGGGAGATATGGGGGATATAAAAATTAATTATACGATTAAAATATAGTCATGAAGAATCCTTTACTTTCTTCCGTTTTTTTATTCGTGGTCGACCTTTAGCTCTCTTTCCTATCGCTTGCGGGATCCAGTTTTTTATGATTATGGAGCGAGGATATCTAACAACAAGGTCTGGGTTATGAGGATCTTTAAGCCGCTTTAGGCAGTTTTGAAATTCTACCGTATTATAAATTTCGCTTGGAGTAGCTTTTCTCCCCTTTCCCCTTAGGAAGTTTAAATTGATTTTTTCAGCAACTTCTTTTACTTGCGCTCTGTGTAAACATTTTTTTTTACTCTCTATAAACTTATGTAAACAGCAATCGGCATGCTTTCCATTCTTAGAACAATTACATTTGGGAAGTTTATTTTTTTTTAAAGCCATAGGTAAAATTGCACTGGCTAGAGAAGGAGTTGCCCGTTTTCGAAATGCATGTAGTATATCCACTTTATTCTGACACGAAGATTGTTCAAGGTCTTCAAGTAAAACACTAAAGTTTTTCGGCTTGTAACCCCTGGCTTTCGCAAATTTTACAAATTCATATGGAGTAATATGGTATGACTCACCTATCCGCTCTCCAAACATAGTTTGGTCTAAAATTTTATCAATTATTTCAAAATGCATTTTTCTGACACGTTTCATCGAAGCCACAATTTTATTCACGTCTTTTTCGGATGTAATACGATAATCTTCTGAACTATATAAATCATCCCAACTCCAATGTTCTGGAAACCCATTCCAATAGAGGCAAGCCTCAAGCACATTCCAGATATTCTTATTCCAAAGATTTTTAGGACCTATTCCCATTATCTTTTCATAAAATGTCGATCCATCCGGCATAAATAAAATCCCACTTTTTTTTAATTTTAAACAAATTTCAACAGTAAAAAATCCTACTGATCTTTATACAACTCAAAAAAAAATTCCACAACATGTTTCAATAACAATCAATTGAAGAAGAGAAAAAATCACTCTTTCAATGCCAAAACAACAATTTATACCAAGGAATAAAAAAATGAATTTTTTAACGGTTAAACAATTTGCAGATAAGCACCCGATTTTTACAGAAGCAGGACTAAGATGGTTGCTTTTTCGTGATTCTAATTTTAGAAAAATTTGCTGTAGAAAACTTGGAAGGCGTGTGCTTCTGAACGAAGAAGATGCACTTTCTTATATAAACGCTCAAAAAGAGAATGATCTCAATGCCCGAAAATAGACAACCCTATCGTAAACATTTGAAGCGCGAAAATGAAATAGTTAGGCGTTTCAGGGAAAACCCGGAAAACCCTTACTACTTTTATGAGCTTTGTAAAAACTATCCAGACCTCATGCTTGAATATGAGGCCCGGATTAAGTACTGCACTAATCAACTAGGCATCTAACTAACCCGGCCTGTCAAATTGGAGCTTGATGGGCCATAACTAAAAGGTCATATACATATGCGTAAAAGTAACATTTCTTCGAAAATTGAACAAGAGCGGAATAATACAAATGATAACTATCCAAGTAAAACATCTCGAGAAAAAGACGAGTTAACCGAAGGAGATTTTTCATCTACGGCATTTTCTTTAGAAGATGTGATAGTTGACGAGCTTAATCATCAGCTTGCAATTGTCCATACTAATACAACACATGTTCTTATAGAGAAAAGCGACACAGAATTTGTACTTGATTCCAAGTCATCGATTCTAACACTTTATGAAAATGAGGTAGTAGAAATCGATGAAAAAAGAAAATCAAAAGCTCAAATCTGGTTTAAAAGTCCTCGTCGTCGCACCTTTAAAGCTATAGTTTTTAATCCCAAAATTCCTGGGCATTATGGTGAAAATTACAATATCTGGAAGGGATTTTCTGTAGAACCTATCAAAGGAGACTGTTTTCTCTTCTGGGAGCATGTAAGAGATATTATTTGCTGTGGAAAAGAATCTCATTACCTTTATGTCAGAAAATGGCTCTCCCATTTAGTTCAAAAACCCTGGGTTATTGCGACGGCATTGGTTCTCAGAGGAAAGCAAGGAACTGGAAAAGGAATATTCGTCAATACCATTGGGAAATTGTTCGGACCACATTTTGCCCCACTAGCTAGTCTCGATCAAATCTTAGGCAGATTCAATTCTCATTTGATGAACGCTATTCTAGTTTTTGCAGATGAAGCAATATGGGGTGGAAATAAAAAGGAAATTGGAGCTCTTAAGTCTCTGATTACGGAGCCGAAGTTATTCATAGAAGCTAAAGGAAAGGACGGCTTTTGGATTGAGAATTTCAAACATCTGATCGTTAGCAGCAATGAAGCCTGGGTTGTTCATTTAGATCCGGACGATCGTAGGTTTTTCGTTCTTGATGTATCTTCTGATCGAAAGGAAGATACCAGCTATTTCAATGCAATCATTTCACAACTTGATAATGGTGGTCTTGAAGCACTTATGCATGATCTTCTTAATGAAGATCTATCAGGCTTTGACCCTAAGATCATGCCAGAAAATTTCGCAGGGTTCGATATGAAATTAGAAAGTGCGCCAAGTATTGATCGGTTTATTTATGCCTCTCTAAAAGAAGGCTGCTGGGATCACGCTAACGTATGTCCCTCCGGAGAAATAAAAAATCTCAAAATAGACGACTTTTATAACAACTATAAAACCTGGTGCGAAAGAGAGCGTCAACCAATCCTCTCAAAGGAGCAGGTAGGGAAAAGGTTAAGAGCAATCATTCCAGGAATGACTACAAAAAGAACACCTCGCGAAGAAGATCGGGCAAGACCTGTCATATATATATTCCCCCCTATTGAGGAATGCCAAGGATCGTTTGAAAAGTTTTATAAGCAGAACTCAAAAATTTGGGATTGGTCATGATGGTCATGATGGTCATGGTGGTCAGAGCAAAAATAAAATTTGTATATAAAAAAATACATTCCATTGACGAGATAATAATAAATTTTTCTCGCAATTTGCAATTTCATTATGACCACCAAGACCAGCATAAAGGAGTTAAAATATGAACCTTCTTGATATTGCAAATGAGGCTGGGTTAGACC
>JABEVM010000045.1 GCA_013041585.1 Chlamydiota bacterium | reverse complement strand
TTTTTCATGAATTCTTTCGAAGATGTGCAACAACATACCTAAACAGGCAGATTTCTTGCAAATATTTTTGTGATTTTTTTAGAAATCTTTTTGATAAACCTTTTTGTAAAAGAAAAAATTGATAAGATGACAGCGAAATCTACGATGAATTTTGGCTTTAAATGAAAATTTTGCTCACTGGTGCGAACGGATATATCGGTAAAAGATTACTCCCCACCTTACTAGAACACGGTCATGAAGTTATTGCTGCCGTACGAAACAGGCAAAGGTTGCAGATCCCTAAACATGTAGCTCAAAAAGTCCAAATCATTGAAGTAGATCTTCTCAAAAGAGAAACTCTTGAAGAAATTCCTCGGGATATTGAAATCGCATTCTATTTAGCTCATTCCATGAGCCGAGAAAAGCATAATTTTGCAGATCTAGAAAAACTGTGCGCCCAAAATTTCGTTCAAAGAATTTCCAAAACACAAGTAAAGCAAATCATCTACTTAAGTGGATTACTCAACGAAGAATCCTTGTCTCCACACCTTCTCTCACGAAAAAATGTAGAGGACACCTTAAAAACTTCAAATGTTCCTGTAACAACTTTTCGAGCAGGTATAATTATTGGCGCCGGGAGCGCTTCTTTCGAAATCATTCGAGACCTTGTTGAAAAGCTTCCGATTATGGTAGCTCCAAAATGGATCTCCCATCTTTGCCAGCCGATCGCCATTTATGACGTGATCGATTATTTAACGCAGGCAATCGACCACAAAGAACTTTTTGGCAAAACCTTCGATATAGGAGGGCCTGATATCCTTTCCTACAAAGAGATGCTTCTTGGATTTGCGAAAATCCGGAAACTTCATAGGTTAATTATAACGGTTCCCGTACTTACTCCGAAACTATCTTCCTATTGGCTCTATTTTGTAACCTCTACTAACTATGCGCTCGCTTCTAGTTTAGTTGAGAGCCTAAGAAGCAACGCTATTTGTACCGAGCATGCTATCCAAGAAATCCTACCAAAAAATTGCCTCTCTTACGAAGAATCCGTAAGAAGAGCCTTTTCTAAAATTGAGGAAAACGCAGTCATTTCTAGCTGGACAGATTCCTGGGCTAGCAGTGAGCTTAATGCAGATTTTCAAGAATATATCCAAGTCCCTAAGAACGGATGCGTCTCGAATCAACAAAATATTCTTTTTAAGAAAAATCCTGAAAAAGTTTTGGGGAAAATTTGGTCTATTGGTGGCCGCCAAGGCTGGTACTATATGAACTGGGCTTGGAAAATGCGCGGAGTTATAGATAAGCTAGTTGGAGGAGTAGGACTTCGAAGAGGAAGAAGAGACCAAACCAATCTACAGCCGGGTGATGCTCTTGATTTCTGGAGAGTTCTTCTTGCAGATCCAAACGACCGAAGATTATTGCTCTATGCAGAAATGAAACTTCCAGGAGAAGCCTGGCTCGAATTTAAGATTATCAAAAAGCAAGACGGGTACATCCTACAACAAACTGCAACGTTTAGACCTCATGGGGTTTGGGGAAGGATATATTGGTATGCAAGTTTTCCATTTCACGTCTTCCTCTTTCGGGGTCTTGCAAAAAAAATAGCTCAGGACAAAAGTGAATGAATTTATTTTGTAAATCCTCAATCAGAAAAATCTTTGTTTTAGGTGATTATTTATAGGAGAACTTTCTGAAACATATAAAAAAACTTTGATATCCTCTTTCTACTTTGATAGTCTTTCTTTATTCATTATCTTACGAGAGTCAAAATGAACATATCGAAATGTTTGTTAATTTTCTTGTCCTTCTATACTTCAATAAGCTTTGCTGCTTTAAATCAATGGAGCCAACCCTCTTTAATCGGCACTGGAAGTAACATCGATGTAGCCGTCAGCGGAAATGGAAATGTAGCTGTATGCACCTTTTCTAACGCGGGGAACGTGTATACTGCTTCAAGCACAAACCAAGGACAAAGTTGGACCATATATCCTTCTATTGAAATTGGAACAGCGGGTACAATAGCTCTAAGTAATGATGGGAGTAGCGCCTATGTAGCTTTTATAAGTGGCAACCATGTCATTGTGGGGTATAGTCAAGACTATGGAGCTTCCTATCTTCATCTCACCCTCTTTGATTTTCTTCATCCAAGCTCTTTCCCCTCCATAGCTACAACACCTGATGGAACCCAAGCATTTATTGCTTTTAGAGAGAATAACACTTCAAAACTCTTTTCATTATACTCCGCAAATAATGGCCTATCCTGGATAAATCAAACTGAAATTGGGCTTGGGACCACTCCGAAAATCTGTACAAATAGTACAGCTGATAAAATCTACGTTACTTGGGTCGACGGCTCAAATATCATGACAGCCTTTAGTTCTAACCAGGGAATCAACTGGACTAATGTAACTACTGTAGCAACTGGATCTAGTTCTTCTATTGCAGTAAGTACCGATGGAAACCAGGTAAATTTGACCTGGTCTGACGTAGGGGGAAATAACACCTACTCAGCCTATAGCAAGGATAATGGGCAAACTTGGATACAAACGTCGGTAGGTCCTGGAGCTGCCCCCTCCATTGCAGCAAGTAGTAACGATGCAATTGTTGTAAACGTACGCCAGAATAATAACACGCATGATCTAGATTCATCAGTTAGCTTCACCAAAGGCGCTGCCTGGATGAGTTTTCCCGATTCAGCACCACCTCCTGCCGGAACTCAGCCAATTGTTTCCTTAACAAGCGATGGTTCATTGGGAATTCGTGTATGGATTCAAGGTTCGAATGTCTTTTCGGCCTTTTCCAATTTTGCTCCTCCCTTAACAACCTCTTTAAATGCGTCTGGCAAACAAAAGAAATATCATAGCGCATTTCAAAAAGATATCGTGAATGAGCTATCTTGGACAGCAATCCCTCAAGCTGCGGCTTATAGAGTCTACCGAGACGGGATGCAAAACATGATTTTTCAAGGCGCCGCAAACACATATAATGACCACGGAAGAAAGCAGAACGCTACAACTACTTATTACTTAACCTGGCTCGATATGTATAATCAAGAAAGCCCTCCTACAACTGTTAACCTGCCATAGGATACTATGAATATTAATAAATACATTTTCTCTATATTGAGTATATTTCCATTAGTTTTTTTACATAGCGACGAAGGAATGTCTGATCAGCGAGAAGAAACAAGTAGTGAAGATATCCCAGCCGATAAGGACACTTTGGAAGATCAAGAATCAATAAATAGCCAAGATAACGTAAATAAGAAAGACATCCCAAATAGAGTCGATCTTTCCAGCGAACCCACAAAGCAAAAGAGTAAATCACCCATTGGCTTAGAAGTAGAATTTAGACCCGCATATTTCTACCCTCAAAGCTCTACTCTCAGAAAAATCTACAGTGGTGGATATATTACACTCGCTGAGGTTAGCTATACGTTTTATGATAATTTATATGTTTGGGTAGAACCAGGCTATTTCCATAAAAAAGGAACCATTAAAGAAGTCCCATCTAATGTTTCCACAACAATCACACAGGTTCCGGTTTCTGCAGGATTAGGGTATACATACCACTTTTTATCGAGGTTTGAAGTAAGTGGTCAGATAGGTCCAAACTATCTTTATACGAATACAAAACAGCATTCTAGCTACTTCAAGCACGTCATAGCTAAAAACACGTTTGGTGCAACCATAGGAATAAGTTCAAAATGTAGAATCTACGATGAGTTACTCCTAGGCGTCTTTGCAAATTATAGATATGATAAAAAAGAGGTTCACGACAGCTTAAGCGGTACAAATTTTAGTGTATACCTGGGTGGATTTGATTTTGGCGCAAGTTTAGGGTACAGATTCTAAGCAGTGACGTAATCAAAAAGTTCACTTAATAAGCAAATTCAGGATCAGACTCTCCACAATACCTTTTATTTCTGTGAAGGGCATCCATTGCTCTGCTATCTTTCTCATCCAAAGAAAATGTGGAAATTTCTAAATTTTCTTTCAAATGCACTTGAGAAGAAGCTTTTGGAATAACAGGAATATTCTTCTGAGTGAGCCAACGCAGGATCACCTGCGCTACCGTTTTCTGATACTGATTCGCGATCTCTTTCAGCTTGGGATCCTCTAGCAAAGCTCCTTTGCCTAAAGATCTATAGGAAATCAGCGTGATGTTATGCAATTTGCAAAAATCCCAAAGCTCTTCCTGATACAAGTAAGGATGAAATTCCACTTGATTTGCAGCGATCGGAATATTTAGTTTCAAAAGGTCTTGTAGATGGTGGATTGTGAAATTGCTCACGCCTATATGCCTTACTTTCCCCTTACGAACTAACTCTTGCATCGCAGTATAACTTTCAGAAATGGGTTTAGATCTATCAGGCCAATGCAGCAAATACAAATCAAGATAGTCTGTCTTTAGCTCACTTAGCGCCTTATCACAAAGATTTTCTACATCTTGAAGAACATGCTTTTCTCGCACGCTATCTAAGGAAAATTTCGAAGTAATAAAAATCTCTCTTCTGTCCACCTCTTGAAGCGCTTTTCCTATCGCTTTCTGATTGTCGTAGAGTTCTGCGGTATCAACATGCCTGTATCCCATTTCGAGAGCTTCTTTGACAGCGCGCTCGCACTCCTTTCCAGAAAGTTGCCAAGTACCAAGCCCAAGTAAGGGAATAGAAAAATGATTTTGCTTCATAAAATTCCTCTCATTGCAAAGAAAGAAATATAAAATGAAGCAATAAACTAGACAAGAAAATAAACAGGTTTTATATCTCAAATTAAAGACTTAAGTTTCGTGAACATCAATCGTAAGGAGAAATGATGAAAACGTTAGATCTTATTGTTATAATCCTATTGATCATAGGCGGATTAAATTGGGGTCTCGTAGGCCTTTTCAATTTTAATCTCGTAGACACACTTTTTGGATTTATGTCACCAGTGTCTCGCGTTATCTACACAGTTGTAGGTCTTGGCGCAGCTTATCGCCTTCTTGCATGGAATGCGATTTGCAAACGTTGCAAGAAAAAATAGATTTACCCCTCTTTCCCAAAAAACGGATTTTGACTCACCCTCAAAATTCGTTTTTTCTTTCTTATTCGAATAGTGTAATCCTTAAACTCAAATTCATAACCTGCTTATATTCTGAATATTAATGCGATTTTTTTATCTTATCCTTGTTAAGAAGGACGAAATATGATATTCTTATCCTTATAAGAAAGGATAGGTTAATCTATGGAAACCATATTACAAACCCTACAGGAAGAATTTAGAGCATCGATTGTTTTAACTAATAAAAGCACACTCCGAGATTACAAATTTCCAGAGGCTAAAAACCTTATTAAAGTGGCTGTCGGTATGCGCCGCTCAGGAAAAACATACTTTCTGTTTCAGACCATCCGAAAATTATTATCCGACGGTTTGTCCATAGATCGCGTTCTGTACATCAATTTTGAAGATGACAGAATTTTACCAATTGATCACAAGGAAATGGGAAAAATGCTAGATGCATGGTATACCCTCTATCCTGACAATCACAATCATTGCTGTTATCTGTTTCTCGATGAGGTTCAAAATGTAGAAAAATGGCCATTGGTTTTAAGAAGAATGTTAGACACAAAGAACATTCAAATTTATGTGACAGGTTCTTCTGCAAAATTACTTAGTAAGGAAATAGCAACTTCTTTAAGAGGACGTTCTTTAGCTATCGAAATATTACCTTATAGCTATAAGGAATATTTACTAAACCATGATCTTGATCTCCCTTCAAAGCCATTTGGAAAAAAGACGCTAGATCACCAACGAAGCTATTTGCTCGATTATTTCCGCGTAGGAGGATTCCCCGGCATTCAATCCATACCGCAAAATGAACAACTCGAAACATTACAAAACTATGTAGAAACCGTGATTTTTAGAGATGTCGTTGAACGTCATCAAATTAGCAATGTGGCGTTATTAAAATACTTTATTACTTTTTTACTTAAAAGTGTTTCCGCTCCTTTCTCTATCAACAAATTTTATAATGATATCAAAAGCCAAGGTCACAAAGCTGCTAAAGACACCTTATATTCATATCTTACTTATCTTGAAGATGCTTTTCTTATTTTTACCGTGCCCATTTTTACAGAATCATTACGTCGTATGCAGACCACACCCAAAAAAATCTATGCTATTGACAATGGGTTAATTGTAGCCAACACTTTTAACTTATCAGAAAATTTAGAAAAATTATTGGAAAATCAAGTTTATTTAGACTTGCGAAGGCAGGGAAAAAAAGTATTCTATTACCACACTTCTGATGGATATGAAGTTGATTTTGTTACTCAAGATCAACAGGGAAAATATGAACTCATTCAAGTCGTTTGGGACGCAAACGATCCTCTTACACTCGAACGAGAAGAAAGAGCTTTACTCCAAGCAGAAAACGAACTTGGTTTTCCTGGAAAGATTGTAGACTGGGCAACTTATTTACAAGGTTTTATAACACATACGTAAAGATCAAATTGCAAAGCCAGGAAAAGCGCTATGCTACTTAGTAGAAAATCGAACGACAGAGGCAAAAGTGAAAGAGTATGGCTTACAAGCTATCATACTTTTTCATTTGGTGAATATTATGATGAAAACCACATGGGATTTCGAGCTCTGCGAGTGATCAACGAAGATACAGTAGCTCCTTCTAGAGGGTTTCCACCCCATTCCCATGATAATATGGAAATTCTCACCTATATTATCCAAGGTGAGCTTCAGCACCAAGACAGCACAGGTTCCAAAGTAATCATAAAACAGGGAGATGTTCAGCTCATGTCAGCAGGATCTGGCATCACCCATAGCGAGTATAACGCTTCTTCAGAAAAGCCAGTTCACCTTTTGCAAATTTGGATTCATCCCGATAAAGATAACCTTACCCCCTCTCATTACGAACGCACGTTTCCAAAAAAACCGGGAGAGCCACTTCACCTATTAGCATCAAAAGAGGGCAAGGAAGGTTCTCTACAAATCCATCAAGAGGTCCTACTCTATCGATTGATCTTAGGTAAAAGCGAGTCCTTTACTTTCCCTATCAACTCAAATCGTTTTATATGGGTTCAAATTGTAAAGGGACCTATCATCATCAATGGAAACAGTCTTGATGCTGGCGATGGTTTGCAGGTAAGCAAAGAAACAATATTGTCTTTTGAAGCAATTCAAGATACAGAACTGCTGCTTTTTGACTTAGCCTAAAAACTATTTCTCATTTTGCAATTACTTTAAAGATGGAGGGCGTAAAAAAGTAGAAGCGACTCTTCTCCAGGATTTTTTCCAGCCATACTTCCATTCGAGATATGATAACCCTGAACTCCAATGCGGGATCTATTTGTAAAAACGTAAGCGATTTCAACAGATGAGCGAAATTCTAGAGGATATCCCAAATTTTTTCCCTTTCCTTGGAAATATACCCCAGGACAAAAGCTCGGTGTAATAACAACATGCCTACCTAAAAAAATATCAAGCCCAAAGCCTCCATATAAATAGAGAGATCCGTTGAAAGGAACTAACGCTCCCATAATGGCTTGCGCGATACGAAATTTAGGTAAACCTATTCGGT
>JABEVM010000044.1 GCA_013041585.1 Chlamydiota bacterium | reverse complement strand
ATTTTCAACTTAGGTTCTGTAGATACTTGCAGATTAATTAACGTGAAGTAATTTTTTGAAGCATGAAGATTGTTTATTTGCTTTTAGCTTTATATAGGTTTTTAAGAAAAGTTCGGGCTTACTCTAGTATGCTACTACAAGCTGGTTTTTTCTCTAGAATTTAACCCATTTAGTTTCTACGATGGAGAGAAGGAATTTTACTTAATTTAGGTTGCTATGTCCGATATCGATATTTTTTACGAAGGCAAGTTGTCTACTCGCTGTGTCTATACAGAAACAGGCTCAGAAATTTTTACCGATGCTCCAAAGGACAATCATGGAGAGGGGAAGCAGTTTTCTCCAACAGATCTAGTGGGAGCTTCTTTAGGATCTTGCATGCTGACACTTATGGGGATTGTTGCAAATAAAATCCAAGTTGATCTGAAAGGGACAAGGGCTACTGTGAAAAAAACGATGGTAACCGCTCCCATAAGACGGATTGGAAAAATCGAAGTGCATATTTTTTGTCCGGCTATCTTAGATGCTACTAAAATGCAGCAGCTTGAAAAAGCTGCAAAAGGATGTCCTGTACATCACAGCTTGCATCCGGATATTCTGCAAGAGCTTGTTTTCCACTGGGGGGAGAGTTGAAATACCAAAGCGTTGATTCTTTCGAAAAACATATTCGCGAGGCCTACCCTGATCATTTCTCTTCTAGTTATCTGATCGTTTGTCCGCAAGATTTTGAAAGAAAGCTCATTATAGATAAGGTAGCAAGCGCGCTACGGCGCGCTGATTCTGAATGTTTGCATAGTACGTTTAGTTCGGAGACCCCATTAAATGAGATTTTACAGCAGCTCTGCACAAAATCACTTTTTGCAACCAAAGCGATCATTACAATTGATAATGTAGAAAAATGGACAAAGCAAGATATAGAAAAGCTCACGCAATATCTATGTAACCCAAGTGGTTTTGCTTACCTAATACTAGGCGCGTCTTCAAGTAAAAATTTAGAAGAACTCTATAAAAAATCTAAAAAGGAACTTGTCCTTTTAGACATAGCAGAAGAAAAGCCTTGGGACCGAGAAAAGCGGATCGCTCAGTGGCTTGTAAGTAAGATTCAAGAAGATAAGAAGAATTTATCTTCTTCTGCAGCCTCCTATTTACTTGAACACCACGGAACAGATGTAGCAACGCTTTCGCAGGAACTAGAGAAGATTGTCTGTTTTGTAGGGGATAAGACAAATATTCAGTTAGAGGACATCTTACCGATTGCTTCAGGAAGTACTCTTTTAGCAAATGGTTGGCAAATTGCAGAGAAAGTTGTATGGAAGCGAGAGTGGCAGCCCCTTCCGTCTTCCGATATCTCCTTTCTTATTAGCTTGCTCGGACAAGTTCGCTACCATTTGCAACTGGGTATGCAGATTTCTACCCTACAAGATAAAAATATAGGATACGCGGAAATACAAAGCCTACTCCCATCCGTTAAACCTGCAAATGTAGAAAAATTCTATGGCTTTGCCTTGACCTATACAAAACAATACTTTTATGAAGGGCTTTTAGCTCTTTTTGAAATGGAAAAGGCTTGTAAAAAAGGAAGCCTTGATCCCATGATCATTTGGGAGAGCTTTTTAACAAAACTAACTAGAAATGAAGTCAAAACCTAAACTCCTTCTTCTTCCGAACGTTCTGGATGAGTCCTGCGACCATAGACTGTTCTTCCCAAAAACAGTAGATGAGGCAGTCTTTACTCTTGATGGTCTTTTTGCTGAAAGTCTTCCAGGAGGTCGTCACTTCTTGCGTCGGTTTTCTTTTTCTAGAGCTAGAAAAGTGGTTGATATTCCTATCCTTCTTCTCAATGAGCACACACAGAAAAATGAATTAGAAGAGCTGTTAAAGCCAGTTCTAGAAGGACAGACTTGGGGCATTGTCTCCGATGCCGGACTTCCTTGCTTTGCGGATCCCGGATCGCAGCTAGTCTACCTAGCCCATCAAAAAAACATTGAAGTAGAAGCTTTTGTAGGTCCTTCTTCCATTGTGCTTGGTCTCATGCTTTCAGGACTTTCTGCGCAGAATTTTTCTTTTCAAGGATATTTACCTAAGAAACCGGAAGAATTGCAAAAGAAGCTGAAAGAGCTCCAAACGATCTCCACCAAAGAAAAGATGGTCCAGATCTTTATTGAGACGCCTTATCGTAACAATAAAATGCTAGAAACGCTTGTACACACTCTTCAAGATAACACAATTTTATGTGTTGCCTCTGACATCACACTTCCAGCACAAAATGTGCGCACAATGTCTATCAAAAGTTGGAAAAAAGGACCTTTGCCGGACCTTGATAAAAAGCCCGCAATTTTTTTATTTCAGTCTTTTTAAAAAAATCTTTTACCGCATTTTTCTCAATAGAAACTGAAGAATTTTCAAAAATTCTTTGCCCTCCTACTAAAAATTTTGCTTGGCAAATCTTTATCGAATGCTTATAATTTCGATAATTTTTATTTATTCAGAGAAACTTTGGCAGCAGTGCTGACTGAAGTGAAGTTAACAATCAATTGATTAAAGGAGATAGTATGGTACAAGTAACTTTGGATTCAAAAGTAGTAACAGACGCAATAGCAAAAGGTGCGGCTTATATATCAAGCAAGCTCCCATCTGTAGCTTCAATGCAAGTAGGTGGAAACCTTCTTTCTGTAGGTATGGGCGCAGTAGCAGGCTATCATGGTGGTAGAGCCGCTAATATTGCTGATACAGTAGCAAAAGGCTTTTTGTCTGCATTGAATGGCTTAAGCGGTGGAAGCGTTGCAAAATCTATCATGAAAGACGTTCAAGATTTTAGAGCTGCTGGTTCTAGAAAAGAACAAGGTGCTGCGATTTTGTCAGGATTGACTAACTTGATGGGTTCGGTTGCGTTGATTACGGATGCAGCAACAACTGTTGCAAGCCGTTATGTAAAATCAGATCGTTTTGATACTTTTGTAGCTGTAACAAAAGGTTTAGGAGCTCTTTCTTCTTTAGCTGCTGGAAGAGAAATTTTTGATTTAAAAGCTAGCATAACCGCCCTTTCTGCGAAACAGCGTATAGAAGCTCGCGAGCTAGATACTAAACAAGGAACTGATCGTCAAGCTGCTATGGATAGTAAAGTTACAGCATTCACTGGTAAACTCGAGTATACGACAATTGCATCAGTTATAGGATCTATTGGAAAAGAAAGTGCTGCGAATGACGGTCTATTAGCTATCGAAAAAGCAAAAGTTGACGGCGGCTTAGAAGGCAATAGCCAAGAAAATGTAGATAAATTAACTGCTCAACAGGATATATATGTTAAGTTAAATCAACAACTTGCTCAACTTAATGCTGAATTAGGTAAGGGATACTTCTCACAAGACAAATCAACTGTTGAGCGTGTAAAAGGTGACTGTGTAGCCTCATATAGGGCTCTTGTAGAACTGAAGAATGCACAGCAGCCTAAAGTTACAAAAGAAGAACAACAAGCAAGAACGGATCTAGCTACAGAGCACAAAGTGCAAATGAAAAATCATGCAAGCTTAATCAGACCAATTCAGTCTATAGCTTATGCTTTCACAGCTGGTTTAGCAGCAGCGAAACATTTCGTTCCGCAGAATAGCTACATAAACAGAGCATACCAAGTTTCTGTAGCAGCTTCTATGCTTGCTGGAGCAGCTGGTATTCTAAAACATTCAGTACCAAATGCACCTATGACGCTTTCTAATGTACCTAGCGCTTGGACATTTGCTACAACATTAGCATCAGCAGTAGCTACAAAAGTAGCAGCACCTGCGGCGGCGGCAACTCCTGCAGCAAAACCAATAACTACACCAGTAGCTGGCAAACCAGTAGGAACTCCTGTAAAAGCATAAGCTTATACAAGAAATATAGTTTGTTTAGAAGAAGTGACATTATAAGTGTCACTTCTTCTATCATTACTAGATCTTTATTTTCCTATCCCTAAGAGATTGTTAGTCCTGACTTTTTTAGATCGCACCTTTCAGATTATTTCTTCAGCAACAGAGTCATAAAACAGTAGACCTGTTTTGGTAAGCTTTACGTTTTTGTTTTCGAATTGAACCCATTTCTTGTCTTGCAGGCTTTGCAGTACTTTCATGGTAAGCGAAGATAGCTGTCCCCATTTTTTTTGAAACTCTTCTAAGTTTACTCCTTCAATAAGCCGTAAGTTCACAGCTAGAAGTTCATTGAGATCGTTTGGATAGGAGAGCTTTTCTTCAAAATCTACAGGTGATTCACCTGACTTTAAAAGATCATGGTACTTGTTTAAGTTCGCAATATTGCGAAAACGTTTTTTCTCCCAGAAACTAAATGCAGAGGGGCCATATCCTAAGAAGGATCTTCCAGTCCAATATCCTGTATTGTGTTTTGAGTAGCGTCCATTTTTTGCAAAGGCAGAGATCTCATAGCGCATTAGATCGATCGATTCCAAATATGTGCAGGCATATTCGAGCATTTGTAGGCTTAATTCCTGGGTTGGAAGGTGAGGTGTTAGCTGCTTTTGTTTTTTGAAAAAGAGTGTGTGCGGTTCGATCGTAAGGTTGTAGAGAGAAAGATGAGAGATGGGAAGTGTTTGGATTTTATGCAGAGTGTTTTGCCAGGCGGTTAATGTTTGATGGGGCAGGTCATACATGAGATCAATGGAGATGTTATCAATCCCTGCCGTAAAGACATTGTCTATGGCCTGGAGTGCTTTTTCCGCGCCATGGCGTCTATCTAATACTTCGAGTAGGGAGTCATCTAACGATTGCACGCCGATGCTGACCCTGTTGATGCCGAGCTTTTTGATTTGTTTAAGATAGGGGAGAGATCCATCTTCTGGGTTCATCTCAAAGGTGATCTCACAATCTTTAGAAATGTGGGTGGAGCTTTGCAGTATCCATTCTAAAAT
>JABEVM010000043.1 GCA_013041585.1 Chlamydiota bacterium | reverse complement strand
AATGTAACACAACCAACTTTAAATTATAAACATGGATTAAATTGAAGAATTGGAAAGAGACTATCCAACAGGTCCGAACTTTGGCCCTAGTCCGACTTGAAAAAGCTCGTCCTAACTGTGGTAAGTGATCTATTTCAGACAATGGCTGCAGAAAGCCTAAAACAGCATTTCTAAAATCCTCAAATTCTTGATAGCACGCATTGCACATTAATCCCCTTTCACCCATTTCCATAGTCATTCTATGGGATCCTAAATTAGGGCTATAAGGCGGAAGAAAAAATGTACCTGGTTTTTAAGTCCTTTAAATGAGCATTTATCTTAGGACCTTTTTAGAAAAACGTTTCTTTCTAAAGGTTTTGAACTCCACAGCTGATAACAAGCTCTGTCATTACAGATTATCTCAGCAAAAAGATGAAGAGCTGCATAGAGTTGCACAAACGATAAAGATTTTACTAACCTAAATTTACACCTTTAAGCACGAGCAGTTTACTCGGATACAATCACAGTAAACAAAAACTCTTGTTTGTATCCAAGATAGTTTGCTAAATCTTGAGCAAACTCATTTTCGATTCTATGCAAAATTTCTTCATGTTCAGAAAACGGAAGAGGAGCAAACTTCGCAACGAGCTCCAGCTTTTTCTTATCCCTGCAGATCACATCTTGCAAAGACACTTTTCCGAGGAACTCTTTGTGTAAATAGGCTTCCGCATACCTTCGCACTACAGATAAGTCGATAAAAGCATTCTTATCAGAATTTTTCATCGTGACTTGATAAAAACGCCCTTGATAGAGCTTATAAAAGCTATAACATAGCAAAAGGCCGACTGCGAAAAAAATTCCACCTGCGAGCCGAAGGGAAGAGGCGTCTTCTATTATATTTCTTAAAAAAATCTCCCAATGAGGAAAATAGGGAGTAAAATAGAGAAAGAACCCTACACAAAAAAAGATCGTAACAACAAGAAAGTGAAGAGAAGAAAATAACACTTTTGTGCTGTGCATCAAAAACTATCCTTTTTCGATAAGTAACATTTCTTTTTCGATTTTTGTGGTTAAATCTTCTAAAGAAGTCCTAGCAATCAAATTTTTAAACACAAGGTGTACAGATCCTACATGTAGCCCAGTAGAAAGACTGATTTCTTCTACAACTTTAGTTTGAATTTCTTCCGCTTTATCAGGAATGCACACCCCATAAGCAACATTTAACTCAATTTTCATGTTGATAGAATGACTTTTCTCATCTTGTTCTACATAAATCCCTTTTACCTTATCCGCCACTTCTCTTCCGAGCAAGCTATCAATAAAAGTTCCTTCTAGTAAACCAATACCCTCAATTTTAGCTAGGCATTGCAAGGCGATAGACTGGAAAACACGGCTTTCAATATCTCTACTAAATGTAGTTTCTGGAAACTGTAATTCTTTGGTGTCGATCTCTTTGAATTTTTCGTACATAGTCTAGCCCTCGCTTTATGAGATATTTTCACTATATTTTGCGCTGTTTACGATTTTCTGGAAAGCTTTTCCACAAGATTGCTTTTGAAGAGATTTTCTATAGGTGTTATACTACCCTATAAATGACTACATTAGGAATGATATGAGCTCATCTTTTCTCTTAGTTACAGGGCTTGCGCTTGGAACTCTAGCGGCCTATCTTGCAAAAAGACGCGGGCTCAACCCTTATTTTTGGTTTGGCATCGGACTTTTTTTTGGAGCACTTGGAATCTGCGTGATGTTTTTATTTCCAAAGAAAACAGAGGGATCAAATGCAGTCCCTACACCTCCTGCCCCTCCTGTTCTATCTAAGAAAAATACTCTATGGTATTACTTGGATCAAAATCATACCCAATCTGGGCCTATCTCAGAAGATTTCCTGCAGGAACTCTTCCAAAAAAATACAATCTCAGAGGAAACGTACCTCTGGTGTGAAGATATGGATAACTGGGGAAGGTACAAAGAAATATTTGTACCCAAGTAAAGAAATTCTTGGGTACAGAGAAAAACTACCAGCTCGCTTTTACAACACCGGGAATTACACCGCTATTTGCGAGTTCTCTAAAACAAAGACGTGAAAGTTTGAATTTGCGTAAGTAACCACGAGCACGACCCGTAAGTGCACAACGATTTTTCAAACGTACTGGAGAAGAATTTCTAGGCATTTTATTGAGAGCAATCGATGCCGCCATACGCTCTTCTTCACTTTTGTTCATATCATAGATAATATCTTTTAACGCTTTACGTTTGTCCCATTTGAGTTGAACGAGATATTGTCTTTTTGCTTGTCTTGCTACTGAAGATCTTTTAGCCATACTTTCTCTTATATTATTTTTTACGAGCAGGTCCTTTTTGACGCTGCTTACGATTTGGATCCATTTTGTTAATCACGTAAACACGTCCCTGTCTACGTACAATTTTGTCGCCTTTAGAGGCGTCCGCTTTAATCGAAGCTTTTACTTTCATGACTATCCTTAAACTGTGCTTGTCCTAAAAAAACCGAAAGTTGCTAACC
Source organism: Chlamydiota bacterium (assembly GCA_013041585.1). Taxonomy (GTDB): domain Bacteria; phylum Chlamydiota; class Chlamydiia; order Chlamydiales; family Rhabdochlamydiaceae; genus JABEVM01. The sequence continues at coordinate 3,025 of JABEVM010000043.1, read as the reverse complement.
TTATACGATATTTTCTCATTTCTTTTCAACGAAACATTGAAGTTTTTTTCTAATGAGCCCTTTTTCTTTGAGATAAAGGCTCTTTTTCTCAAATAATTTCTATATCGTAATAAAGGATTCTAGATTTTCCCTTGCTCAATTTTGCCATTTTCGCTAAGATTCCCTTAAAAATTTTGTAAGGAAAAGATTACAATGAAACGTACCTACCAACCAAGTAAAAAGAAGCGTCAAACTACATGTGGATTTCGCAACAAAATGAAGACAGTAGGCGGAAGAAAGACGATCAACCGTCGCCGTCGCCAAGGTCGCAAGAAGCTCACCACAGCGTAAGGCTCACCCTTCCTAAATCTGCAAGGATTCGTAAAAAAAATCATTACCAAGGCGTAATTAAAGCCGGTAATAAGCTTACAGGAACCTTTCTGATCCTAGATTATCGCTTAGGCAAAGCAATTGTACCTAAGCTTGGAATTACCGTGTCCAAAAAATATGGTAAAGCCCACCTTCGAAATCGTTTCAAAAGGCTTGTTCGCGAAGCATACCGAAGTTATTACCCTGAACTTCCCCAAACCTTAGAAATGAATATATTTCCGCGATTTCCTGCTGTAAAACTATCAAAAAATCTTGTACTGTCTGATTTGAAGGCCTTAGTGGCAAAAATCCCTTCGCCCTAATCCAAGGCGGGTCTATGCATAAAGAAAGTTCTTATCAAGCGCTCAATGCACCTCAAAAAAAAGCTGTACAAACTACGGAAGGGAGAGTTTTGATCCTTGCCGGAGCCGGCAGTGGAAAAACGAGTGTCCTCACACACCGAATTGCGCACCTTATCGAAAACAATAATGTCCCAGCGTCCGCTATCTTAGGGCTCACCTTTACCAATAAAGCTGCTGCAGAAATGCGCCAGAGAGTAGCTAAGCTACTGAATCCAAAGCTTGCAAAGCAAGTCACTTTATGCACTTTCCACAGCTTTTGTATGCAGGTGCTTCGAGAAGAAATTCACAAGTTAGGGTATACCAACTCCTTCAGCTTATATAATGAAAAAGACGTGCGAAGACTTGTTACTCAGCTTGTACGTGAAACTCTTGAGCATGAAGGAGAGCTTCCTTCCATCGAACCAACCCTAGTACTCCTTTCGCAGGCAAAAAGCAAATTGCATTCTCCTGATGCGAAAGACTCTCCTATTTGGCATGACAACTTCCTTAAAAACCTGCATGAACAATTAGAAACGAGCATGAGGGCCTATAATGCTGTTGATTTTGACAGCCTGCTTTCTTTGACCATTAAGCTCTTCGAGGAATTTCCGGACATTTTAGAAAAGTATCAAAATCGTTTTCGCTATATAATGATCGATGAATACCAAGATACCAACCCTGTCCAATACCATTTAAGCTCCCTTCTTTCCAGAAAACATAATAACCTCTGCGTTGTCGGTGATGATGATCAGTCTATTTATGGATGGAGGGGAGCTGAAATCAAACATATTCTGGATTTTAAAGCTGAGCACGTGGTCAAGCTAGAACAGAATTATCGTTCTACCCCAGTGATCTTGCAGGCTGCAAACGCTGTCATCGCAAACAATTTAGAAAGACATAGTAAGGAACTATGGAGTAATGATAACGCGCAAGACCCCATCATCGTCTTCCATGCCCCAAGTGACATGGAAGAGGCCAACTCTATTGTACAAAGGCTTATTTGGTTTAGAAAAAACAAAAACCTAGCTTGGAAGGATATGGCTATTTTATATAGGTCGAACATCTTAGCCCGTCCTTTAGAAACAGCTCTTATGCAAGCGAGCTGGCAAAAAGGAGAAAATTGGGTCCGAGGAATCCCCTATCAAGTTTTTGGAGGTACAGAATTTTATGAAAGAAGTGAAATCAGAGATTTGGTCGCTTATTTAAAAGTCATCTCCAACCCATTAGACCAAGAAGCTCTCCTGCGGATAGTAAACGTACCTCGCAGAGGAATTTCGGATGCAGCTTTAGATATGCTCACCCAGATGAATCGGAAAAAAGGAATCCCCCTCTGGAATCTATTGCAAGATGTCGCATCCGGATCCTTTATCCCTGAAGAGACTCAGCTCTCTTCTAGAGCAAACGGTGGGATTGGCTCATTTGTAAAAATCATTCAGAGCGCTCAAGAAAAATTTACAAATTCTCCCATGCATGAAGCGTTAACTTGGCTTGTAGAATCCATTGATTATAAAAAGGCGATCTCAGAAGAAGTAAAAAGTGATAAAATGAGGGAATTTAAGTGGGACAACGTCTTGCATTTTATCGAAAGTATGAAAAACTACGAAGACTCCATGCTAGAAGAAGGAAAAAAGCCCACACTCTTTGACTATGTTGGAAGTACTCTCATGGATGAAGAAAAGTGGCAGAAAAAAGATGCCGGCTTTTCTGAAGACAGAGTTCATCTGATGACATTCCATAGCGCAAAAGGGCTTGAATTTACCGCCTGCTTCCTAATCGGTTTAGAGGACCATATTATTCCACATGAAAAAAGTGTTTCAGAAAATGGACTCGAAGAAGAAAGGCGCCTTATGTATGTGGCCATGACAAGAGCGAAAAAACATCTCACATTAAGTATGTCGAGACTTCGTAAAAGAATGGGAAAAGACTCTACAAGCACCCCATCTAGATTTCTTTTTGAAATTCCAAAACATTTGCTAAAAGTTACTTCTTGGCAAACCCTAGAGTGAAATCCTCTGGAAGATCCGCTCGGATGTAGGAGACAACATCTATAATTTCATTTTTCTTCTCTTCCGGCGCTGCTTCATAAGATGCGAGCGCATGCAAAAGCGCTTCTTGTTTCGCATCCTTACTAAAAAGATACTGAGCTATCATCAGTTCTATATGCCAAAGATTGGCTTTGTCATTTTTTCCAAATTCTCTGACATATTGTAGCAAAGGAGCAATCACTTTTTTTGTGTCATTCCTTTTCTTTAGATTATGTCGAAGCATTTCGAATTCAATCTGGGCCAGCTGCAAAATAGATCCATAAGTATTATTGGAATTTTTAGAAAGTTTTT
>JABEVM010000042.1 GCA_013041585.1 Chlamydiota bacterium | reverse complement strand
ATGAGAAGCTGTTCACGGATTTTAATTGCATCGGAAACCGTTTTGAGACCAGGAGCAAATACTTCCCAGCGCTCATTTCCAAAATAGGAATGTTTTGCCCCGACTGCGAGAACGAGATAGGTGAACGTAATTTTATCTCCGTTGCCCAAAGTGATTTCATTACGGGTTTTGTTGATGCTTTCCACATCTCCCATAATGACATGGATATTGTCATCATTTCGGAAAATTTCTCGAATGGGGATCGCGATCTCCCTTGGAGAGATGGCAGCGCTTGCGATTTGATAGAGGAGAGGTTGAAAAAGATGATGGTTTGTTTTGTCTACGATTAGGACATCTCTTGAGGTCTTCCGAAAGGCTTTAGCAGCAGTGAGTCCTCCAAAGCCGCCCCCTACGATTAATACTTCTGTGTGCATGAGGTAACTCTTTTTTGGGTAGATTTACAGATATCTCCATCATAGCTAAAACGAGTTTAGTTTCTAACTTTTTTGTTTTTACTTTTAAAAAACAGAGCTTGCTGGGTAAAATCTACGCTTGTGATGCAAAAAAAGCATCCCTATTTCAAAAGTTTCGTTGTCAAAGTAACGAAGGAATAAGAAATGTATTCTGTACAAGATTTTTTCGATGAACATGAAAAAAACTTGGAATTAGAAATACTCACCGGAAAGGCTGGGCTCAAAAGGGCTATTAGAGTTCCCGAAGTACAAAGGCCAGGCCTTAGCCTCACCGGCTATCTCAGACATTTTGCCTCCAAACGGATTTTAATTTTCGGAAAAGTAGAAATATTTTTCTTGCGCGACTTGGATGTAAAGACACGTATCGAACGTTTAAAAGGGATTCTTACAAAAGAAACTCCCGCTGTCATGGTTTCTAGAAGCTACCGTCCTCCGAAAGAACTCGTAAGCATTTGTGAAGAAGAAGGAATCCCTCTACTTCGCTCCAGCATGACTACGATGGACCTTGTCATCAAAATGACTTTTTTACTCAGCGAAGAATTTGCTCCAAGCACGACATGTCATGGTACCTTGGTGGAAGCCTTTGGTGTGGGGATGATGATCCAGGGAGACTCTTCTGTCGGGAAAAGTGAAGCGGCGCTTGGACTTATTGAAAGAGGGCATCGCTTAATTTCTGATGATATCGTGAGAGTCAAAGTGAGAGAGGGGTCTTACTTAGAAGGATCGGGCCCAGAGCTGACAAGACACCTTATGGAGATCAGAGGGATTGGGATTATTAATGTAGCCCATCTGTATGGAGCCGTGTGCGTGCGAGATGTAAAGAGCCTTGATCTTGTGGTTAAACTCGAAGCGTGGGATGATCGTCATTTCTATGATCGTGTAGGGCTTGACGAAAAATTTTGTGATATCTTAGGAATTAATGTTCCATTTCATATACTTCCCTTAAAACCGGGAAGAGATGTAGTGTTACTTTTAGAGACGATTGCTTTGAATCACCGTTTAAAAGAAATGGGATATCATTCAGCAAAAGAATTTAATGTGAAATTGCTCGATACAATTGCTAAAAGGCAGAGCCAAGGAAGAAGCTTACGTGAAGCTAGTAAAAAAGATAAAAATTAGAAATGAACTTGGATTGCATGCAAGGCCTGCTGCTTTGATAGTAAAGATTTTGCAGCCAACGAAATCTATGGTGAATTTTACGTATCGAAATGAAACAATTAATGCGCGTAGTATCATGAGTGTACTTATGCTCGCTGCACAGAGAAATACACTGATCACGGTGACGGTAGAAGGCGATGACGCGGAATATACACTCTCTTTGCTCGAAAAAGCTTTCGAAAATAAATTTGGAGAAGACTGTTGTGAAAGATGAGAGAGAGATTCATCTACAAGGTATTTCACTCAGTAAGGGCATTGCTCTAGGTATTCCTTATTTTCTCCCTGTCATACAAGAAGACGATGTCCCTGAATTTTCGATTGCTAAGGGAGATATCGACAATGAGATTGCAAGATATCGAAATGCTCTTCTTTTCAGTCGCAAAGATTTAGAAACTCTTCAAGATCACCTCATTTTGGAAGGATCCTCGGAAGCTGTCACAATTATCGACACTCACATTCAAATGCTAGAAGATCCTATTATTACCAGCCAAGTTGAAGAAAAAATCCGAGAAAGTAACCAGAATACAGAATCTGTTTTTACTTCCATAATCACGGAGTATAAAAGAAGATTTTCTAAAAATACGGATCCTATTTTTCGTCAAAGGTTTGCTGATGTCACGGATGTAACGCAAAGGGTGCTCGGCCATCTTATTCCCGAGAGAAAAACGAATATGGTGCATATTCCGGAAAACTCTATTATTTTTTCTCAAGAGATTTCTCCTTCAGATACAGCGGCAGCTCAGGTTGACTATGTTATGGGGATTGTTACCGAAGTCGGTGGCTCTACATCACACGCTGCCTTGATTGCGAAAGCAAAAGGGATTCCGTTTGTGACTGGGATTGAAATCAGTAAGATTCAAGAGTATCAAAACTGTTTTATCATCGTAGATGGCTTTAAGGGAAAACTGATTATCAACCCAAGGCCGGAAACTTTAGCTGAATATAAGAAGATCATAAAAAAGCTCATAACCCAAGAAAAGCGGCTAGAAAAAGAGTCCAAACTATGTGCTAAAACTATAGATGGAGAGAAAGTCCATGTTTTAGCAAATGTAGGGAGCGCTGCAGATCTCGACATGCTTACGAAGTATGGAGCCGGCGGAATTGGACTTGTACGTACAGAATATTTCCTTTTGCAAAATAGGAATTTTCTCCTCTCTGAAAAATTACAATATTCTATGTACAAGCGCTGTATTGAGAAAGCGGCTGGACTTCCTGTTGTGATCCGTATTTTTGACCTAGGAGGGGATAAGTTCCCTGATCTTGTTTATTACAAAGAAAAGGAAGTAAATCCCTTTTTAGGATGTAGGGGAATCCGTTTTCTTTTAAAAAACCAAGAAATTTTGAAAATTCAATTTAGGGCGATCTTGCGCGCAGCAGTGCATGGCGATGTGCAGATCCTTCTTCCTCTTATCTCCGATGTCAGAGAAGTTTTAGAAACGAAAAAAATCTTAGAAAATGTAAAAAAAGAAATGATTGCCGAAGAAGTGGAAATTCGTGAAGACATTCCAATTGGGTGTATGATGGAAGTGCCCTCTGCTGTACTCACCTGCGATATCCTAGCCAAAGAGTGTGATTTCTTCTCCATTGGTACAAATGACCTCGTGCAGTATACACTTGCAGTTGATAGAGCAAATCCTGCAGTTCACAATCTTCATGACCCGTTTCATCCTAGTATGCTGAGGATGATCCAAATGCTAGTTCATGAGTCTAAAGTCCATAACAAAAAGCTCTCTGTTTGCGGAGAGGTGGCTTATAAACCACTTTTTATCCCTCTTTTACTAGGACTTGGGATTTTACACTTCTCTTGTCCTCCCCGTTATATTTCTCTCGTAAAGAAAATTGTAAGAAAGTGTAGTTTACAAGAAACCTCTCAAGATGCGAAAGAAGCCTTGCAACTCTCTACTTCGCAGCAGATCTATGAGTTTATACGCAAGAAATACGGGAAGGTCTTTCCTGAAGAATTTTAGGACTTAGAAAGAAAAGGGCAGTCCCGGAATATTGTTCTCCGGATTTTGCTCTTGGAGTTTCTTAGAGGCATCTTCAAAAGCCGCTTTAATCAGATCTTGTAATCCCTCTACATCATTTGGATCAACGCACTCTGGTTTTATCTGGATACTTTTGATTTCCTTATCCCCGTTGATTGTGATTTTTACAAGGCCGGCTCCGCTTGTTCCTTCAACACTTATTTTCTGTTGTTCTTCTTTTATCTGCGAAAATTGCTGCTCTAACAGCCTCGCTTGTTTTTTCATTTTTGAAAAACCGCTTCCCATAATGGATCACTCCTATAATTATTAGTTTCTTGGATCTTTATTAATAGTGCCTTCTAGCTCTACTGCAGCAAAGCGTAGCAAGGTCTCATATTTATTTAGTTGCTTAGGGTCTCGTTTATTCTCCTTTGGAGGAGGAGTAACAGGCTCTGCTTCTTTCACAGTTTCTACTATGACTATTTTCTCCTCTTGCTTAGAGAGGAGAATTTCTACTTTCGTTGCGGCGTCCTGCACATTTTTGTTATCCTCTTGAAGAGTTTCTTCTTGCTGAGGAGAGTGTGTCAAGACAGGCTCTTGCAATGCAGTCTCTTTTGCGTCCCTCTGCAAAGACTTCTCAAGTATAGAGAGTTTTTGTATAAGAGCGGGCAGAGAGATACGATTGCGATTTTGTATAAGATGGAGGATGAGGGCTTCAAGGGTAATTCTTTTGAAAGGCGTCTTTTGCGCTTCCTGTAGAAAGTTTAGTAGAAAATCAAGGAAGTATATGCACTGCTCTTTTGTATAGAGTGATGCATTTTTTTGATATTGCTCTAGGTCTTTTTTACTTAAGAAATGAAGAGAGCTATCTTTCGGGTGCAGCTTCGTGATCAGAATCAGACGGAAATGCTCTAGGAGTTCTTCTACAAAATATCCTAAGTCTTTTCCGCTCGAAAAAATGGTTTCGGTAAGTTCCAGCGCAAATGAGTAATTTTCCTCATGGATCGCTTTATCCAAGCTAAAAAAAGTTTCTTTAGGAAGACTTCCCAAATGAGTTCTGATGAGCTCTACACTTAGGTTGTTTTCAGCGTAGCAGATCAGTTGATCAAAAAGGGATTCTGCATCTCGCAAAGATCCTTCCGCTGCATGTGCAATCAGTTTGAGCCCATCAACGTCCACAGTGATTTCTAGATCTTTAGCAATGCGGGAGAGCTTTTCTACAATCGATTCCATGGAAAGTCTGTGTAAATCAAATCTTTGACATCGGCTCAAAATGGTTGCAGGAACTTTATGAGGCTCTGTTGTCGCAAAGAAGAAGACAACTTTTTCAGGGGGTTCTTCAAGTGTTTTTAATAGAGCGTTAAAAGCCTCTTTTGTCAGCATGTGCACTTCATCGATAATGTAAATTTTATATTTACCAGATGAGGCCGCATAGGCAACGGTTTCGTTAATTTGTCTTATATCATCAATTCCTCGGTGAGAGGCCCCGTCGATTTCTAAGATATCTAAAGACCTGCCTAAAGAGATGTTTTGACATGATTCACAATGGTTGCAAGGCTCCTGATCTTCTTGGATGTTACTGCAATGCAGGGCCTTTGCAAAGACTCTAGCAAGGGTGGTTTTTCCCGTTCCTCTAGAGCCGCAAAAAAGATAGGCGTGGGAGACCCTTTTAAGGCGTAGGGCATTTTTTAACGTTTTTACAATGGCTTCTTGGCCTGTAATCGTTTGAAAATTTTGAGGACGATATTTGCGAGAAAGGGTTTGATATATTTCTTTCATGATGCTCTTTTTGTCGAGAAATCCCATAAGGTAATGCTACTACATGCTAGGAAAAAAGAAAAATCAAATTAGATTTTTAAAAAAAATTAGTATATCTTTTTTCGAATTGAAGAGAAATAGTGCGCCAGATTTAAGACAATTTGGTAAGCTTGAGGAAAAGTGAAGAAAGGTTTTCATCTATGAGCTATTTGCATTTGGATGATAGCGAAGCGAAAGCGAAATGGCGAAAGTGGTTCCAAGGCGCCCATTTCGGTAAAAGGCTTATGCTCGCGGTTGCTTTTATTCTCGGACTTGCGAGCTTTTTACATTTTCGAGAGATCAACGTAGAGGTGCTAGAGCTCAACAGCACCGCGCAGAGTTACATAATCGGGCAAATCGATTTTGATTTTCCTGATGTTGATGCGATGATGATTCTAAAGCAGGAACAGGTAAGGGATATCGGTACGATTTATAAAATCGATCCGAAACAAATTTACCAGGGCTTTGTAGAATTTGAAACGTATTTGGTCGAAAATCAAAATTGGCGTGAGAAATCTCCTTATTATACTTTTGACGAAGTTCATAATGTTGCTGAAGCAGTAGAGAAAGCCTTAAAAAAATGGCGGTTCACTGACAAGAGAACTTTGAAGAAAATGAACGATACTCATATTTCTTCTGCTTATTATTACAATTTTGTTCCTAAAGATCGAAAAAGTATAGAAACTCCTCCTAAAGACTTTTGGAGAACACTTCAAAAGACAAGTTTTCCCTCCCAATCCTATCCAGATAATGTTGTAGATTTAGTTGTTAGCTTTTTTATCGATAAAGAGTGGACCTTTCAAGAAGATTTGGCAAGACAGATTGAGCTTCGTGAAATCGTTGAGGAGAGCATTCCTCAAAAATATACTAAATTTGAAGCGGGAAGAAGAATTATCGATGCAGGAGAGAAGGTGTCTCCAAGGCATATTGCGATTCTCAATGCCATGAAAAGTGCGTTAACAAAAGAGCGTAATTTATGGGAGCCTATCAGGATTTTAGCGAGCATTCTTCTTTCTACTCTACTCACTTTGATTGCATTTATGTACTTTAGAAGCAGATTCAAAGATACTTTTACTTCTTTGAAAAAAATGACGCTTCTGGTGACGATCTCTTTGGTGACTCTTGCTCTATCCAAAGCAGTGGAATATTTTTTACTTTATCAATCAAATCACTTGATCGATGTTGTTCATTATCCCATTTTAGTTCCCTTTGCAACGATCCTGATCACAGCTCTATTTGGAAGGACGGTAGCTCTTTTTGCTTTGGGCTATTTAACTGTTATCTTATCCGTCTCGCTCGCTTTCCCTTATGAGAACTTTTTAACCATCAATTTAGTTTCCGGAGTCTCATCCATCTACTATGCCAAAACAATGCATAAAAGAAGGGATGTCTTTATTGTTTGCGGGAAAGTTTGGCTCTGGTCTCTTGGAGTGATCTTAGCCTTCTCTTTAGGAAGCAACCATATATGGAGCAGCGCTGTCCTCTGGGATGGTGTGAGCGCATTCGCATTCCTTTTTGCAATCGCTTTGATTATTATCGGGTTTTTGCCTCTTCTTGAATCCATCTTCGATGTCATGACAGACATGAGTTTGATTGAATACATGGATCCGAATAATGAGCTTTTAAGGCGTCTTAGTTTAGAACTTCCTGGAACATATCAGCATTGTCTTGTTGTTGGGAATCTTTCTGAAGCAGCCGCCCAAGCAATTGGTGCGAATGGGTTATTTTGCAGAGTCTCCACACTATACCACGATATTGGAAAACTTTCTAATCCACATTATTTTACAGAAAATCAGCTGGGAGGATTTAATATCCACCAGTTACTCACTCCGATTGAGTCCACCCAAGTCATTATGGCGCACGTGCACGACGGGGAGATGCTTGCAAAGAAACATCATCTTCCTCAAAGCTTTATCGACATCATTAAAGAACATCATGGCACGACCCTTGTGTATTATTTTTATCGCAAATATCTCGATCAAAAAAAGCAGGAATTTTCAGCAAGTGATGAGCTATTATTTCGCTATAGCGGGCCTAAACCCAAGACCAAGGAATCGGCAATTATTATGATCGCCGATTCAGTAGAGGCCACCTCACGCTCTATTGATGAGATTTCGGAGAAGGCTATTATTGAACTGGTCGATCGTGTTACTAGGGAAAAAACAGAAGATGGCCAACTCGACGAATGTCAGCTCACATTTGAAGAATTAGGAATTATCAAAAAAAGCTTTGTAAAAACCTTGATTGTTACACTTCATTTACGTGTGAAATATCCAAAAAAAACTGAGAAGAAAAGGATACCCATTGATGGATGCTGAAATACAAAAAAGAGTGCAAACCTGGCTTGATGGCCCCTATGACATGGAAACGAAAGAAAAAATTTCTCTTCTTCTTAAAGAAGACCCAAAGCAACTAGTTGACGCTTTTTATACGGATTTGTCTTTTGGTACGGCAGGACTTCGCGGCATCATGGGTGTCGGCACAAATCGGATGAATGAGTACATCGTGGAGATGACAACACAAGGCCTTTCCAACTATTTGCTTCAAAAAAAAAAGTCGGAGCCTATCCATGTTGTCATAGGCTTTGACAGTCGGAGCAACTCTTCTTTGTTTGCAGAAAAAACAGCGTCTGTCCTAGCAGCAAATGGGATCACAGCCTATCTCTTAAATGAAATTCGCCCCACACCTTTTGTCTCTTTTATTTGTAGAGAGAAGAAATGCACAGCTGCAATTATGATTACCGCATCGCATAATCCTCCTGAATATAATGGGTATAAAGTGTATTGGAGCGATGGAGCGCAGGTCGTCCCTCCTCATGATGTGGGAATCATAAATGAAGTTCGAAAGATCACATCCATGCAACAAGTGAAAATGGCAGCAAGTACAAGTCCTTTCATTGAGAGGATTGGAGATGAGTGGGATGAAGAGTATATCAAAGCGATTTCAACGCTGCAAAATTATCCAGAAGAGTGCAAATCGAAAGGTTTTCAGCTTCGGATTGTATATACAAGTCTTCATGGGACTGGGATCACACTTGCTCCAAGAGCTCTTCGAAAGTGGGGATTTACCTCGATAGATCTAGTTGCAGACCAAGTCATTCCAGATGGAAATTTTCCAACAGTGCATTTTCCCAACCCCGAATTAAAACCGGCCTTGGAAAAAGGTGTGCAAGTTTTAAAAGAGATTCGTGCGGACATTTTACTTGCTACAGATCCGGACGCAGATCGAATTGGCGTTGTTACTCTCGAAAAGGGGGAGCCCGTCTATTTTACAGGGAATGAAATTGCAAGCATATGCGTGGAGTATCTTTGCGATACGCTTACAAAACTAAAGAAAGTGCCCAGCCGTGGCGCATTCATTACCACGATTGTTACAACAGAGCTTTTAAAAAAGATTGCCTCTTCCTATGGAATTGCTTGTTTTGAGGTATTAACAGGATTTAAATATATAGGGGAAATGATCCACTCTTGGGATAATTCAGAGACTGGATATCATTTCATTTTTGGCGCGGAAGAATCTTGTGGATATCTTTTAGGATCATTTGCCAGAGACAAGGATGCGGTCGTTTCCGCATGCCTACTTTCTGAGATCGCATTACATTGTAAGCTGCAAAATATGACATTTTCTGATTATTTAGCGCGGATCTATAAGAAATACGGAGTGTATAAGGAAAAGCAACTTTCCATGAGCTTTTCTCCAGGAAAAGAAGGGGAAGAAGAGATTTCTTCTATCATGCACCATCTTAGAGAACATCTTCCGACAGAATTTGCAGGGAAAAAAGTGTTTGCTATAGAAGATTATCAGAAATCAACTAGATATATCCTCCAATCCTCTAAAGAGGAACATCTCCATCTTCCTGTTTCTGATGTACTCGTTTTTATTTTTGAAGACCAAAGCAAGCTTGTGATTAGGCCCTCCGGTACAGAGCCGAAAGTAAAGTTTTATGGATCAAGCCAACTACCCTCAAAAGGAAATTTGGAAGAAGAAAAGAAGGAATGTGAAAGATTGGTCGATGATCTACTTAAAAAAAGTCAGGAGTTTTGTAAAAACATCCTTAGCAAATAAGAGGTGTATGGAATGCGTTATAGTAGAGCTCTAGTAACAGGTGCAAGTTCAGGGATTGGTAGAGCTCTTTGCGAGCTCTTAGCAGAGGAAGGAATTCCTCTTCTTATTACCGCTCGTGACAGAGAAAGGCTTAAAGAAATCCAAAGCGATCTAGGAAAAAAAGTAGATGTTCAGATCTTTGTAGCGGATTTGAGTGTGGGCACTTCTAGAGCTTCTCTTCTTGCATCCATATCCGGCTACGCTCCCGACCTAATCATTAATAACGCAGGTTTTGGTCTGTATGGACCGGCTCTTTCTCATTCCACAGCGGACCTCTCTACTATGCTAGATGTCAATGCAAAAGCAGTTCTAGAAATTACCCTTGAATCTGCAAAGTGGCTAACTAGTACAAAAAGAAAAGGAACAATTGTAAATATATCTTCTGCGGCTTCTTTTTTTCCGTTTCCTTATTTTAGTGTGTATGCAGCGAGTAAAAGCTTTGTCACCATTTTTTCAGAATCGTTAGATCGCGAACTCGCTCCTTCTGGAATCCGTGTTTTGACAGCCTGTCCAGGAATGGTCAACACTTCCTTTAGAGCAAGAGCATCAAAAGGACTCTTTACAGGGAAAATTGCGTTTGGTTTCTCACAAGAATTAGCAGCTCGCAAGATCTATGAGCAGATCAAAACGGGAAAGTCACTTAGCATTTTCACGCGTAAGTATAAACTAGCGGTTCTCATTGGAAGGTTTCTTCCTCACAGAATACGAGAAAAGATTTTAGCAAGATCGCTATCGAAGCGTTTTCCGATAAATAGCAAGATGTAAAAAGGCGAGGAATTTTCCTCGCCTTTTGTTTTCATTTATTTGTAACGATAGATTTTAATGCCAAGGTGCTGGCGCAAAATTATCGATTTCAACTAAAGCTGCTCCCGAATAGGTAGGATCCTTTTCATTACGATGGTCCCAGAGGGGCTCAACTGCATATTTTTTCCATAGATCGGGTCTCTTTTCTGTGCCGAACATCCTATTTAGATATTCTTCAGGTGATCCTGGTATGGGTAGGGAAATGGGACCAAAAGGAATTCTAGAAATGTTCTCTATCTGAGAATAAGCAAAACGCTCATGGTTCCAGTTGAAGTAAAAATTAAAGGAGCTGTGTACATACACATCTTGACTTTCCTTACGTTTTTCTAAAGTCATTACGAAGATATTCGCTGCTGGATAGGTAAAGGGAAGGGTGCCTGTATTATTGAAATGGTCTTGTAAGGGGAGTCCATCTACTTCACATACTTTATAAAAATCTTTGAAATAGGAATGCAAAACAAGGCCTTCTTTTTCGAAATCAGCCTTTACACTTTCTAATTTCAATTTTTCGCTATCTAAAATGAAAAGATGCAGATAATCATCCCAAGGTACGAGTCCGCCATGTCGAATGGCTCCAAGCAGGGTTTCTCTACCAGCCCAATATTTTACTTTATTTTCAGTAAGAACTTTATCAATCTTTTTCATGAGAGAATAAAGACGTGTCGATTCCTGAACAGTTAGCCTAGTAAGCTCGCTACTATATTTAGGACTCATAGACAAAAGATGCTGCGCTATTTTTGTAGCTTCGTCAAGAGATTCATTTTTGAAAATCACAAGACGATATCCGTGCCTTGATGAAAGGTGTTCTAAAACAGTTGATCCCCATCCTATATCTTTTTCTGTGATATGGTGAGAGAGAACGACAAAAGGTTTATCAAGAAATACATTCTCTACGATTTTGTAGGGATTTCTTGGTTCAATTAGTAACAAGGTGGCTGAAGATGCTTTAGCAAACTCTTCTGGAGAAAAGGAAGCTTCAGGATCTATGCTAACTAATAGACGGCTTGTGCTTGCTGAAAGAACAGCAAATACTGAGAGAAAACATACTAGAAAAAAAATGAAAAAACCTTTTCGTAGTGAGAACATAGAACTTTCCTTCTTGGGTAAAATTCAAACTAATAGAAGGAGAGCTTATCATTTATAGCGATTATGTACAATTGACACATTGTGAACGAGGGGATAGAAAGAGGTCGGAACAAAGTGATATTAAAGCATTTTATCTTTGATTTCCCCAATCGAGATAAGGGGAGCTTCCGGATGGTTTATGCCCTCACAGCCTTGGGCTGCCTCTTCCCAAGCTTCTTTGGAGGAGAGGTGTTCTTGCCACCAAGGAAAAGTTTGGCATTGTTTAGGTCTTACTCCATAGATAGTACATTGCTTGCCTTTAAGAAAGGTGCAGTCATAATCTTGGTTTCTTTTTACTTCTTTAAGGGCAAGTCGATTGCCGACTTGTCTTGTATATTTTTTTACAAAATCCTCTTTGGAAACTTGTAAAAATTCAGCCATTTTATCTATTTCTTCTTCAAGGAGCCACACGTAGCCAGGTGTACCTGTGCAGCATTTTCCGCACCCTGTGCATTTAAATCGGAGACCTTGCTGGAACCACGGTTCAGAAGAATTTGTCATATATTACCACGTAATGGATTACCACTTGAATGAAACTTCTTTAATCATTTTCCAAGAAGGACTAAATACGATGTCCTTTTGGTAAATTTGCACTTGTCCATGATGAGGATTAATTTCTAGGAAATTCCAGCTGCCGATTTCTTGATGAGATGTGCTTCCGCTATCTAAGATAATTGGATAGCCATTGAGACGCAAATCGGCGACACAACTGCGGTGTGTATGACCATGAATGTAAAAAATGATGTTTGGGTATTTCTGTACAAGCATCTGGAGTTCATGAGCCCGCTCTAATGTGTTTCTTGGCTTATCATTGGGAAATAAAGGAAAATGATTGATTAAGAGTACTCGATCTGTGCTTGGGATTTGCTTAAGAAGTGTGTCTAAATTTTTCTCAATCTTTGGTGAAAAGTACCCGGCAGCTGAAAAGAGGGAGGTGGCAAGAGTTGTGTCCATCCCTACAATCCACCACGTATCGGAAATCCGAGATGCCGTTACCCCATCGTCTCGCAAAGAAAACATGGTTTCAATTGGTGATTTTTCAGAGAAATAAGAGGGGAAATAATTGTAGAATTTTTTCTGCTTAAAATCGGAATAGGTATATTGGTCGTGGTTTCCCGGGATTACAAATACTTGGAATCCTTCCTTGATAAACATGTCGACAAATTTTTTAGCTTCAATCAGCTCAGCATCAAGTGTCGTTGTACTCAAATCCCCTGAGATAATGATAATAGAAATTCCCATGCTTTTAAAAAGCTCAACAAGATTATGAAGCCTTTCGGGGATATAAACCGCCTTTCTGTAAAAACAAAGGTTAATATTCCCTACCCAGCGCTTAGAAAAAAATTGCAATGGGGAAAAGCTTACTTTTGAAAAATGCAGATCGGAGATATGGGCAATTCGTAACGAATGATGCATGAAAAAAAACTTGGTTTTTGGAAAGTTCAGTATACCACGGGATTCCTTACAAAGCAAGGTCTGCTGCAGTTTATTTTTTAGGCGTTTTCCTTGTAGAGCGACTTTTCAAAGTAGGACGGTTTTTTAAATAGTGGTGAGTTAATTCCTTTGAATGTAGGCGCTCTTGTTTGTCTAAAGTTTTTATCCAGCGCTTTCCTTCAGCGTGGATCCCTTGAGGGTTCATAGTTCCTAAGACTTCTTCTTTTGCTGTGTCGTGGGAGAATTTCTGTGATTTTGTGATCCATTTCTTTTTAGGGAGAGGCTTGTAAGATTTTGATTTATAAGTAGTTGAAGATTTTTTCAGAGGGTTGTCAATGATTTCTATAGGAGCTTTCTGAGCTCTGCGAACTTCTTTTTTAATTTTTTTCAGAGCTGTTTTTGGGCCTGAAGGTTTGGCTTTATGAACAGAAGTGCCTCGAAGTAAATATTTTGAACTTTTGTGTTTGGCTTTAGTCATAAATACACCTGTATTTTTAATTTAATTAATGCCCGAGTCTGTTCTTCATATTAATT
>JABEVM010000041.1 GCA_013041585.1 Chlamydiota bacterium | reverse complement strand
GGTTTAAGAGTATCGATTTACCTACATATTCCAGCTTTGATCCACATGAAACAACTCGAGTCTGCCATAAGCAATGAAAAAGAAGACGGAGTTCTTTTTACCAGTATGCTTGGGGACATCCAAAATCTAGCTGGAGATGTTCTTGTACTTCAAAACCACTATAGCCTCGGAACAGATGAAAAAAGTATTTTACGTGAGCTTCACACAGCTGCCATGAAATTTATTGGAGCCGAGAAACTTCTACGCACCCATAGCAAAGAAAAAAATCTTCCTGAAATGATGGACCTTGTCTCCAGGGCTTTCGGGCTGCTTACGCACTCCTACCAATTAGAAATAAAAGAATGTTTGGAGGCATTAAGTTTAGTCAAGCTTGGAATTGACTTAGGTTGGATAAATGGCGTTACGCAAAAAACAATCGATGGACTTTTCTTCTCTTGTCGTAAAGCCCACCTTCTTTTTCATTTGAAAGAGAATAAAAAATTCGATGCAGCTCAAATTCCACATATTAGAGCAGCCTTTATCCATGAGAAGCTCTCCAAAATGAAACTTCTCATAGAGTCATGAAAACAAACCGAACTATCTCAGCAATTATTCTTATGGGTGGCAGCGGAGAACGTTTTGGAAGTAAGCTTCCAAAACAGTTTCACCGTATTTGCGGAAAAAAAATTTATTTGCATACCTTAGACACTTTTATAAATCTGCAAGTATTCAAGAAAGTGATTCTTGTCTGCCATCCTAATTGGATAGAAAAGGTAAGCCAAGATATTAGCTCTTATCCAAAAGATCTTATCAAAATCATCCAGGGCGCCCCAACTCGTCAAGAATCATCATACTTAGGAATCCTTGCCTGCAAACCCTCTACAGAAGCTGTCATAATCCACGACGCTGTACGCCCGTTTGTAAGTGAAGAGATCATCAAAAACCATATTCAAGCATTAGAAACTTACGAAGCTTTAAACACATGTATCCCTTCTACTGATACGATCGTACATTCAGTGGATGCAAATGAGATTACCTCTATTCCAAATCGCAAAGAATATTTCCGAGGACAAACTCCGCAAAGTTTTCATTACAGCCTAATTCTTGATGCTCATAAACAAGCCCTTTCTCAAAATATCCACAACGCTTCAGATGACTGCCAGCTCATCACAAACTTAGGGAAAAAGGTACATATCATTCTCGGTGAAGAGCGCAATCAAAAGATTACAACAGAGCTCGATCTTTTTCTCGCAGAGCAGATTTTACGTCTTTCTTCTACTTTAAAAGATAAACGCAAAGATTTTTCCTCATTGCAAGGAAAGACCATTGCTGTCACCGGAGGAACCGGAGGGATTGGCAAAGCAATTGTTGACCTCCTCCATCTACATGGAGCAAAAGCTCTTCCTATTTCTACAAGCTCACTCTCCTACATGGGAGATCTTTCCGATCCTGAAAATGTGGAAAAAATTTTTAGACAAATTACTGCAGATCATGGAGAGATAGATGCTCTTATCAACAGTGTTGGAATTCTAAAAGTTGGTGAATTTCAAGATCTCGATCCAAAAGATTTAGAAAGCATGATCTCTACCAATATCAAAGCCGTTTTGTACAGCTGTAAATACGCCAAAATTAAGCTAGGCGGACATATTGTGAATATTGCCTCCTCTTCTTACATAAAGGGGCGAAAAGGCCTTTCTGTGTATTCCTGTTCAAAAGCAGCTATTGTAAACTTTACGCAAGCTCTCGCAGAAGAGCTTCCAGGCGTTCACATCAATGCCATCGTTCCTCAGCGTACCGATACAAAAATGCGTAGAGATAACTTTCCAGGAGAGTCAACTGATGATCTATTGACGCCTAGCCAAGTTGCAGAAACTGTTTTGGAACTATTATGCAAAGAGAAGATTACGGGTCTTACCATCGAAGTAAGAAAGAATGGTGAGACATGAGCCGCATAAACTATTGTTCTAAAACCTCTACTTTCCACTCATAAACGCTGGGGTCAAACTTAAAAATTCTTGGCTTAGCATCAGTACTATCGAAGGTAATATCTTGTGTTAAATTTTCATGAGACGTATTCAGAGAGCCTCCGAACTTAGAGTAATATGACAAGTAATTTTTATACTCAAAATTGATGTGTTTTCGCTTGATAGCTTCATTTGCTACTAAAATTAACTCATCCAAAGAACTAATTTTTGTTCCATGTAAAGATGACACCATTATTCTGTAGAAATTTTTATCATCTTCAGAAAATGTTTCCGTTATGTCGCTAAAGCTACTCCCATTTTGTACAGTCGCAAGACAGACACCTCTGATAGGAGTTCCAGATCTTGAGGCATAATAATCATCAGCTTCGAAAAATACCCCCCCAGCAAAATCGAACATTTTGGTTACTTTATTTTTTTCTAAATCATACACCTTAACTTCTCTTTGCAGCTTTTCTCCATTACGGTAAATAGTTAAGGTAATTTTATCGGTTGCCTCATTCATTGCTCTATCAAGAATAGTCAAATCCGCTCCAATCTGTAATCCATTAACTTCCCACAAAATATCACCCGCTCGAATAACAGATTTTGCTGTACTACTAGGTGTCACGCTAGAGACAACAATTACTCTATTTTTTGCATCCGGCATTTCATTTATGTAATTTTCTATCTCAGCTTTCGGGAAGTTGCGATGTTTTATTGCTCTATCTAAAGAATATAACTCCGTAATAACTCCGATATGATTTCTGTTCTGCGTTGTTTTTCCTGCTTGCAAAGCACGTAATATATGTTGTACGTAATAATTTCGTAACGCTAGAGCATACGTTTTGCTGCCTCCATATACAACACCAATAGCTTTATAGTCTGAGTTTATGACGGGAGATCCACTTGCTCCGCCAGCGATATTCATATTTATAACATAAGATCCTTGAGGCATCTCACCACTTATTTCATATAAGTTTGATAAAATACCTTCATGAAAAGAGAATCCATGCCCTTCGGTATTGCCAACTATAAAAACCTCTTCTCCAAGTTTTGGCTCTTCTTTTGCGAACTCTATGGTTTCAATATCTTTTGGAAAATCTGTTGGATCAATTTTCAGTATTGCAACATCTGCATAGGCGTCATAGTAAACAACTTTAGCCTCACTTTGTTGACCGTTATGAAAAGTGATAAAATATGTACCAATTGAAGCTCTTCCAACAACATGGCAATTCGTGACCAAATACCCGTTTTTACTATCAGCTATAAATCCTGTTCCTGACCAAGATCCCGTGGATTTATAAGCTGAAACTGAAACCCTAGAGTCAATATTTACGATC
>JABEVM010000040.1 GCA_013041585.1 Chlamydiota bacterium | reverse complement strand
TGAATGTGCTCTCCAAGTATTTTTACATTCCTTTTGGCTTCAAGTGCTGCTTGAAAAAGCAATTTTTGGAAGAGTCCCTTGTCGATAAAATACGAACAAGAGGAAGTGAGAAGAAAACTATTTGGTGGGATTTTTTCAATAACGCTACGATTGATCTCTTTGTATCCCTTACATGCCTGATTAACATCTCCCATCTTCTTCGCAAAGGCCGGAGGATCGAGTATGACTAAGTCATACGCTAAAGAGGAAGATTTGAGGAATGTAAACACATCCTCTGCGATTTCTCTATGGGGAGCAGAAGGACTATTTGCATTCATGTTTTTCTTAGCAAGCTCTGTAGCAGATTTAGAAATATCCACGCTATCTACAAGTTTTGCGCCCCCCTGCATTGCATATACAGAAAACCCTCCTGTATAGGAAAAGCAGTTGAGCACTCGTCTTCCCTGAGAATACTGCTCAATCTGTTTTCTCATTTCTCTTTGATCTAAGAAAAACCCTGTTTTTTGTCCCTGCTCTAAAGAGAGAAAAAAGGTATGGCCATTTTCAAGAAATTGGATTTCATCAGGAGAGGTTCCATAGATAAATCCTTTTGCATCTTCTAAACCTTCTTTTTCTCGCGAGGTAGAAGAGCTTTTTTCATAGATTGCTATAGGCCTTACAAGATCTGCTAAAATTTCAACAATGAGAGTTTTAAGTCTTTCCATACCACAGGTGCTGATTTGCATAACAAGCACCTTGTCATACACATCGACAATAAGACCTGGGAGGTCATCTCCTTCTGCATTGATTAGTCGGTAGCCACTCGTTTTTGACAGACTGAAGAGTGTTTTACGTAAAGCGAGAGCCTTTGTACATTTCTCTTTTATGACGGTAGCAATGTCCTCTTTTCCAAAAGTCAACACTCTTCCGCAAAGACTATTTTCTCTATGAAAATAGGCTTGCGCTAAAAATTCTTTTTTAGAAGAAAGAACAGAGAGGATTTCTCCGTTTACAAAATCTGGAAAGCTGTCAATTGCCCCGGAAAAAATCCAAGGGTGTTTTTGAAGAAGGGACTTTTCTTTTCCCTCTTTTAGGATTACAGACTTGTTATGCATGAACAGCTAGCCGAGGAGATGTCTTCTTAGGAGCTTTTGGCGAAAGAGATTTTACAACTCTTCCAATTAAATCATACTCAGCAACCTCTGTGATTTCAACTTCGTACCATTCCCCAAATGCATCCACTTTTCTGCCGTCATTGATAATCACTTGTCCATCGATCTCAGGACATTGACCATAAAAACGTCCAACCATCAAAAGGTCTGTCTCAGGATGATATCCTTCTACAACGACTTTATATTTTTGACCGAGGAAGCGTTTATTTCTCTTTTTAACCATTTTCTTCTGCATGCTAGCTAGTTTTTCAAAACGCTCCTGCTTGACCTCTTCAGGAAGATGACCAGCCAGTTTTGCAGAAAAAGACCCTTCTTCTTTGGAGTAGGTAAAAATTCCAACGTTGTCTAATGGATATTTCTGAATAAAGGTAAGGAGCTCTTCAAACTCTTCTTCCGTCTCTCCTGGGAATCCCACCATTAGACTTGTTCTAATCACAATATTTGGGATTTGTTTTCTAAGCTTCTCAAGCGTTTCTCGAATCTGCGCGCCATCGGTTTTTCTTCGCATAGATTTAAGAATACGGTCGTTGATATGTTGAATAGGCATATCAAGATAAGGGCAAATGCGCGGATCGCTTTGCATGATCTCGATTAAACCATCTGTGATTTCATCAGGGTAAAGATATAAAAGCCGTAGCCAGAAATCTTTTTCCACTTTTAGCATCTCTTTTAAAAGACTTTCTAAGCCGTCTTTCTCTTT
This sequence comes from Chlamydiota bacterium, assembly GCA_013041585.1. GTDB lineage: Bacteria > Chlamydiota > Chlamydiia > Chlamydiales > Rhabdochlamydiaceae > JABEVM01. The sequence continues at coordinate 8,601 of JABEVM010000040.1, read as the reverse complement.
ACGGTCTTTTGCGTAGTCCCCTAAATCCTGCGCAATCAGAATCACTTCTTTCACACCTTGATCTAACAGGAGTTTAAACTCTTTTACAACCTGCTCCATTGGTTTACTGCGAAGCACCCCTTTGATATCTGGGATAACACAAAAAGAGCAGCGCTTTGCGCATCCTTCCGCGATCTTAAGGTACGCGTAATGCTTTGGGGTAGAGATTTGTCTTGGGATTTCTCCAGTTTGAAGATAGCTCTTAGCGGAGGTAATCCCCTCCCCTGCATTGTCAGATTGCACGGCCTCTAAGATTTTCTCTACATCTCCTGATCCTAAAAAGTAGTGCACGTTTGGAAATTTCGCTTTGATCTCTTCACTATGGTTTTGCACCATACAGCCTGCCACAATCACCTTAGCGTCTTTTTTCTTCTCTTTAAAAAGAGAGCCAATTGTATCGCAGGACTCATCGCGGGATTTTGCTAAAAAGCCACAGGTATTAACAACTAAGAAGTCAGCTTCTGCTGAATTTTCTACCACTTCGTATCCAGCTTTCATAAGAATGCCCAGCATGACCTCGCTATCGACAAGATTTCTTGCGCAGCCAAGACTTACAAAATGAATTTTGTTTCTAGAAAAAGAGGAAACGAACATGGTTAAAATACCTATTAATCTTTTGAATAAAGAGAGTAGTTTACCCCTTTTTCTCAAATGAAGCAAGAACTCTCCTTAAGGCTGGTATAGACGCGTTCTCTTGGACCTCAGTAAAGATAATTTTAGAATAAACCCCACTACAGTAAATTAAAGCTTATACAGAAGAATTTCTCCTTCGAAAAATTATCTTCTTTGATACACTCAAGTTTTTTCTTAAGCCTTATTTCATACATGAGAACAACTTTTACCAATTGGGCAACCTTTCTAGCGAAGAGAATCAGTATCTTATGCTTTTCTCTATTTCTAGTAGCGAGTGTAACTTTTTTCTTGATGCACCATATTCCAGGAGATCCTTTTACCCAGGAACAGGTCATTCCGGAAGAGATCATGCTTGCCATGAAAAAATTCTATGGTCTCACTGACCCTTGGTATGTGCAGTATGGAAGATACTTAAAAAATATTGTGACATGGAATTTAGGGCCTTCTTTCAAATATGAAGCAAGAACAGTCAATCAAATCATCTCCGAAGGGTTTCCCTCTTCGCTGCAATTGGGTCTGCAAGCAATTGGTTTTTCTCTTTTTACAGGGATCTTACTTGGATCTTTGTCCGCAATAAAAAAAGGGCGCTGGCAAGATCGTTTTTTGCTCGTTCTTGTCGCAGTTGGCACATCGATACCGAGTTTTATTTTAGCTACTCTTCTTCAATATGTTTTTGCCATGAAACTTGCTTGGCTGCCTGTTGCAAGATGGGGAAGTTTTTCGCAGACTATACTCCCAACACTTGCCCTCAGCGCCTTTCCAACTGCCTTCATCGCAAAAATGCTCCGAACGACTATGTCTGAAGTTCTGCAACAAGAATATGTTTTTACTGCCAAGATCAAAGGGCTTGCTCCCTATAAGATCCTCTGTAAACATGTCATTCGAAATGCTATACTTCCTATCGTTACCTATTTAGGACCTCTAACCGCTGCAATCATCACGGGTAGTTTTATTGTGGAAAAAATCTTCGCAATTCCAGGCCTTGGCGGCTGGTTTGTCAATAGCGTCATCAACCGAGACTATACAGTGATCATGGGAGTTACCCTATTTTATAGCGCGTTGCTTATGTTATCTGTTCTTATTGTAGACATCATCTACTGCTTTATCGATCCAAGAATTGAGGTTGCAAAAGCAAAATGAATCCTACCCAAGATATCTTTATTAAACTTCCAGAAGAAGAAAAAACTATAAGCATGGCTTCAGAGCGACCTCTTTCCCATTCCCGGATTTTCTATCAAAAACTTACAGAAAATCCTCTTACAATCATCGGATTTGCTCTTCTTTCCCTTATCCTTTTTCTAGCTCTTTTCGGACCCATGCTCACTTCCCATACGTATTATGAAACGCAGCTTGCACTAAAAAATACTGCGCCCTGTAAAGAGTTTTGGTTTGGAACGGACGAACTCGGCAGAGATCTTTTTTGTAGAGCTTGCTGGGGTGCTAGGATCTCTCTTTTTGTTGGGATCACAGCTGCAAGCATAGACCTTATCATCGGCGTCATTTATGGAGCCTTTGCCGGCTATCTTGGAGGCAAAGTAGAAAACGCCATGATGAGGCTCATCGATATTTTAGCTTCTATCCCCTCTCTTCTTTTTGTGATCCTACTTCTCGTGATCATGCAGCCCGGTATTTTATCTCTTGTCATAGCTCTTACCGTGACGGGATGGATCAGCATGGCGAGGATTGTGAGAGGACAGATTCTCCAACTCAAACAACTAGATTTTGTAAAAGCTGCCACAGCTCTTGGAGCTAGTCATCAAAGGATCATCTTCACACATCTACTTCCTAATCTTACAGGACCGATCATCACTACGATGACACTGACTATCCCTTCCGCTATTTTTGCGGAGGCGTTCTTAAGCTTTTTAGGACTTGGGGTACAAGCGCCGATTGCAAGCTGGGGCACAATGGCAAGCGATGGGTTAGCCGCTATGCGCTACTATCCATGGCGTTTATTTTTTCCAGCAGCCTGTATCAGTTTGACTATGCTTAGCTTTCACCTACTTGGTGATGGAGTAAGTGACGCTTTTGATCCTAGGATGCAGCTATGAAGAAAATCTTAGACATTCGAAATCTCACTGTTTCTTTTTCTTCTCGAAAAGGACCCATCCCCGCAATCAAAGATCTCTCATTTTCTGTTTTTGAAGGAGAAAAACTAGGGATTGTCGGTGAGTCAGGATCTGGAAAATCCGTCTGTTTGAAAAGCATATTGCAACTTTTTTCAAGTAATAACCTTCCCCTAATTGAAGGAGAAATTCTTTATTTGGGAGAGAACCTCTTATCCTGCAGTGAAAAACAGATGCAGAAAATTCGGGGAAAAGAGATCAGCATGATCTTTCAAGACCCCATGGCTTCTTTAAATCCTACAAAGAAAATCGGAGAGCAGATCATTGAAGGCTTTTTGCAGCACTATCCTGAAAAGTCAAAACAAGAAGCGAAACAGTATGCGATTGAAATCCTCTCTCTTGTAGGGATTGCAGATCCTGAAATGCGCTTTACCATGTATCCTCATAACTTAAGCGGCGGTCTGAGGCAAAGAGTGATGATCGCAATTGCGCTCAGCTGCGATCCCAAAGTCATTTTAGCTGATGAGCCAACAACAGCTCTTGATGTAACAACCCAGGCGCAAGTGATCTCGCTACTTAAAGACCTGCAAGAAAAGAGAAAGACTACCATCATCTTAGTAACTCATGACCTAAGTGTAGTATCCTCTTTCTGTGATAGGGTGCTTGTTATGTACGGAGGAAAAATTGTAGAAAGTGCTCCCCTAGAAGCTCTTTTTACAAATCCCAAACATCCCTACACGAAAATGCTCCTTGAATGTTCCTCGTTTCTCTCCTTTGCGCAAGTACAGAAAATCTCTGAGCGGACCCCAGCGAAGGTCGGATGTCCTTTTTGGAGACGCTGCTCTGAATCTATGCATGTCTGTAGTCAAAAATGCCCCTCATTTACAGAATTTGGAGAAAAGCATAACTCAGCTTGCTGGCTGCACGATCCTAGATCAGTGAAGGAGCTGTCATGATTCCCCTTCTTGAAGTGAAAAAGCTAACCAAGCACTTTATTTTGCAAAACGGTGTATTAAAGGCTGTGGAAGATGTTTCATTCAAAATATTTCCGGGAAAGACGTTAGGTCTTGTGGGAGAAAGTGGCTCTGGTAAATCTACCATCGGGCAAATGCTTGTGCGCCTTACAAAGCCAACTTCCGGACAAATCCTCTATGATGGAAAAGACATTTTCACTTTATCGAAAAAAGAAAGTAAAGACTTTCGCCGCAAGCTGCAGATCATTTTTCAGGATCCTTATTCCAGCTTAAATCCAAGGATGGATGTAGAAAAAATTCTGCTTGAACCACTCCAAATTCATAACATCTGTCCTAAAGAGAAAAGAAAAGAGAAAATAGAAGAACTGCTCCAGCTCGTCGGCCTTGACGGCGATTTTCTTCGAAGATATCCTCATCAGCTGAGCGGTGGACAAAGACAGCGCATTGCGATAGCTAGAGCCTTAGCTGTATCGCCTGAGTGTATTGTCTGTGATGAGCCCACTTCTTCTTTAGATGTATCCATCCAAGCCCAAATTGTCCATCTTCTTAAAGAACTTCAAGAGAAAATCAAACTTAGCTACCTCTTCATCTCCCATAATCTTCCCGTGATCCACTATTTATCAGAGCAGATTGCCGTGATGTACCTAGGTCATATTGTAGAGATCGGACCACGAGAAAAAATCTATAACAGACCCTTTCATCCTTATACGAAAGCGCTTTTGTCCTCGGTCTTTATCCCCGATCCAAAAGCAAATAAAGAAAAGCCGAAGCTTAGCTTATTTGGAGAAAACCCAAGCCCTATGCATCCTCCAAAAGGATGTGCCTATTCCACGAGATGCTCTCATGCTACAGAAATATGCCATAGCATGCGACCTGAGATGAAAGAACTTTCGACAGGTCATTTTGTTTCCTGTCATTATTCAAATCCCATTGAGGTTAATCATGTTACCTAAATCAGCTACTAGCCGCGTACGTTTTACTCTTCTTTCCTTAACTTGCATTCTTCTTGCTTGCTATCTCTTCTTTCCAAAGAAAGAGACTTCTCACTCCCCTGCACAAACTGAATTCAAAAAAATATCCGATGTTGGGCATGCATCTCATGCAGACTATATCTTTTTGCAAGATACGGAAGGCAAAGAATGGATATATAAGCAAATTGTAGAACAGTCACCAGATGATCAAATTGTGATTGTTTTGGAGTCAGTAGCTGCTGAAATGGCAAAAGCTGTAAAAATTCCGCTCAATCAAGTTCGTTTGATCTCTGCAAATGAGGCCTTTCCTCATTCCTTCCTAGCTAGCTATCCGGGAAGCCTGCATTTAAAAGTTCAGGGAAAGAGCGTAGAAGACTCTTCTCCATGGGGAGATTTTGACATTCATCAAAAAATTAGATCCCCTTTTCTCATCGCTCGAAAAGGTCCACTACCTCCAGAAGAAGTTGGTTTACGAAGAGAAGTCATCCAAAATATGGCTAAACATCCCGACCTTGCGAAAATCGTAGCACTAGATACCTATCTTGGAAATAATGATCGTAGCAACCCCAATGTTTTCTATGACCAAAGCTCCAATACTTTCCATGGAATAGACATGGGATCTTGTCTTATTGGGAATTTAGCGGAAAGCGCAAGAGAAAAAATCCAAAATTTTACTACAAATGATACTCCCTTTTCCAAAGAAGAACTGGCGGGACTTACTCACTACAGCCAAGCTTTACAATCTCTTCTTTCTAAGTTTCCCCCTACAGAAACAATTACTTTACTAGATCATGCTTTGAAAGAAGCAGGTTTCGTTCCAGAAAACTCTGTACTTTGGAATGAGGATGTAGAAAGAAAAGTTCGAAAGTGGAAGCTTGCCATTGAAGAAAATTATAACAGTACAAAATCTTTAGTTACGTTATTAGAGAGCTTGAATGGCAACTAAAACTTTTGATGCCGTAGCCCCCTTTGATCCAAGAGGATTTATAAACCCAGAGTGGAGCGAACGGGGAGATTATTCTTCTGTCTTACCCTGTATGGAAAAGGGAGAACTAGTCTATAGCTGCGACATGCGCACCTTCCTAAATGAAAGAAAGAAAACGGCAAGATTTAATAATGAAGTTCATTATGGGATTTTGCATTACCAGGATACCTATGTAGCTGTCGCCTACAAACCAAAAACCCGTGATGACGTAAGCGCTGCGTATGCTGAAAAAGTTGCCTACGATATCTACGAAAGAGTGATTGCCCCTCATACGGGCAATCACTTTATCCCTCCTACAACTGTTCGCACCATGCCAGATGGAAGAGTCGCAAGCTGTCAGTTTTTTGTAGAAACAAAGCATAATGAAGACATGTGGAATCCTGAATTTAGAGAATCAGTCTTTAAGAACGCATCTCATGAAAGAGTTTTAGAAATGTCAGTTTTTAATGCTGTCTTCAATAGCTGGGACCGTCATCCGGGTAATTATCTTGCTACCCAAAGAGAGGGTGTATTCTATCTAGCAAGCATTGACAATGAAGGCGTAGAAAACAAAGGCTTTTTGCGGGGGTGGGGAGAGCGTAGTTATATTCCGATAGCCTTCTCAGAGGATGAGCACGCAAATATAGTAAAAACCCTTGAACTTCCTAGCGATCTTACACTAGAGAGCTTCAGCTCTGCTTTAGCCGAATATGGTTTCTTGGAAGTACCGAGAGTAAAAGCTGTTTTTAATAATGTGATCAATAGAGCAAATGGTAATCGCATCTGCCTAATAAGCTACGGCACACTTTCGGTTTGTTTTCACAATGAAAACCCTGCAGCCTTTCCTTTGCCTAAACCACCTTATTCTCAGACTTTACTTGAAATCTATCAAAACCTTAATCGTACAACTATAGAAGACTGTTTCAAGCCTCTAATCAAATTAGATCCCGAGCGTTTTGGAACACGGGTTTCAGATATATTTTCCCGCAGAGATCTATTTCTACATTCGGCTTCAAGTAGTAAACTCTAAATTCCTGCTCTAGCCTGCTTTCCCTGAACAAATAAACACTCTGCAAGTAGAGTCCTTTAATATTTTTTGCAGTTCAGCAGGAAGTCCTTTATCTGTTGGATTTATTTTAGGACCTAATGAGCCAATTATGAGAAGATCTATCTTCTTCTCTTCTATAATATCTAAGATCGCTTCACTAAAAGATCTAGCTCTTACTAAATCAGTTTTAATGGAAACTCCGAATTCTCTAGCAACAGCCTCGGCCTTTCCGAGAATTACATCGGCATCATCCTCACAGTGAGGAATTGCTATATCTAAAGGCACAGAAGAGGGAATTTCTAAAACATGGACGCAAGTGACCTCAGCTTTGTGAACTTTAGCAAGCTCGCAAGCAATTTGAATAAGTTCGGTATCCCCCTTTTCTTGGCAAGGAATGAGGATACGATCTATTTTAACTTGTTTAAATTCATCCACTTTAACCTTTTCAATTTCTAGCTGCCCAGTGACAGTAAGACCATGCTTTTTTCGGTACCATACAAACATGATAAGACCCAAAATCATCCAAGCGAATCCTAAATAGCTTCCATGCGGCTTTGTAAATACTACCATGAGCCAAACTAAGAACGTGGCTAAAGCTCCTATGATGGCTGTGATTGGTAAGGAAAATTTGCCAAACGAAATATTGAAAGGAGAGCGAAAAGGCCTTTCTATAGCAGGGTTTTTAATTCGCATTGTGATTAAAGCCATATGGACCGAGAAAAAAGCCAGCATAGCTCCAAAGTTATACAAGTCTGCTAAATAGGCCATACTCCCATGACTTAGCCACACAATAATGCAAGATAAGACTGCAAAAAAACCAAGTGAAATAAACGGGGTTCGGAACTTTTTATGAAGCTGATAAAAGAACGTCGGAAGTTGATAAAACTCTCCCATCGTAAACGAAAGACGAGAAGCTCCAACAAGCCCAGCATTTGCGGCAGTAAGTAAGATGGCCGGAGCGAGAAGTGCAATCCAGGGACCTAAAACTTTGCTTCCAAAGGGAAGAGCTTCCACAATCCCTAAAATAGGATCAGCTATATATTTGTGACCTAAATCATGCGGAGAAACCGCAGAAAGAGCTACGCCTGAAATCCCTATATACATAAAAAGAAGCACAGCTAGCACGAGCATAATAGCCCTTGGCACTGTCTTTTGCGGTTTTTTCGCTTCAGCGCCAAGCTGCGCGATCGAGTCTATCCCGGTATACGCAACCATTGCCATAGCAGTTCCTTTCCAAAACTGCGGCCAGGAAGGAGAGAAGTCCGATCCTATTACTCCAATTCGCATATGATCGATGATATAAGAAAAATCAAACAGCCAAAAAAGACCTATTGTGATGATAATAAACTGTGTGAGAAGGGTAAATCCGACTAAAACAATACAAACTCTAGTGGATTGTCTCGCGCCGAAAAAGTTAAGAAGATAAAGAACAGCTACAATTCCAAAGGTAAAGCCAACTTGCATACTAGGCTGTTCAAGCATGGAGAAAAAGTAAGATAGATAAGGTCCCATCGCAAAGGCTGAGATGGCAATCGTTACGATATAGTCAAGAAGAAGTCCCCAACCGGCCAAAAAGGAAATGGTATCGTTAAAAGCCTTCCTCGCAAAACCCGCTGCTCCGCCAGAGCCGGGAAACGTCGAGGTCATTTCTGCATACGATAGCGCTGTACACACAAAAATAAGGCCGGCTAGAAAAAGAGCTATGGGTGTTGCACCCAAAGCATAAAGGGCTGTGATCCCAAGCGCGTAATAGATCGAGGATCCTAGATCCCCATACCCAACAGCCGCAATGTCTGTTAACCCAAGAACTTTTCGAAGTTCCCCTTTTTCAAGCCGCTTAATAGTAGATTGTTCTTCAGCCATGCAAACCGTGCAAATGAGTTCAATAAATTTGCACTATATTGGC
>JABEVM010000039.1 GCA_013041585.1 Chlamydiota bacterium | reverse complement strand
GTTTTGATATAGTATCAATTCATCTTATCTTTAGTTTAAACTTTGGAGTATAAAATGAAACAACCTGATCAGAGCAAATATCAAAAACCAGGAAGTCCAGCACAACCTCACAAACCACAACAAGGTGGCGGATTCCCAGAGAAAAAACAAAACCCACAGTGGCCAGAAAAAGGTCCAAAGAAGTAATCGTTTGATTCGTTTAACGATTCAAAAACCGGATAGCTTTACTATCCGGTTTTTTTTTGCTGCTCAGAAGGATTTTTCCGGATATCATCACCATTAGCCATAAGGGAGAAGAAATGATGAGTTTGATCCGAGTTTTGCCAGAAGATATTATCAATCGCATTGCTGCTGGAGAGGTTGTAGAAAACCCAGCTTCTGTCGTGAAAGAACTCGTTGAAAACTCTCTTGATGCGCAAAGCTCTCAGATTCGTGTAGAAATTTTCGCTGGGGGACAACAGCTCATCCGGATCATTGACAATGGTGTTGGGATGGGCCAAGATGATGCTATACTCTCGCTTGAGAGGCATGCCACTTCAAAAATAAGAAAGTTTGATGATCTATTTACTCTAGAGAGCATGGGATTTCGAGGAGAAGCCCTCGCTGCGATTGCCTCCGTATCCAAGATGTCGATTACCACAGCCCTAGAAAACTCCATAGGAACACAAATAGAGGTGGAAGGAGGAAAAATCTTACGTGTTAGTCCCTCTGCCCGTAAAAAAGGGACAACAATTGAAGTGCGCTCCTTGTTCTATAACGTTCCTGCGAGAAAGAAATTTCAAAAGTCATCAGCCATAAATGGCGCCGAAGTGCTTCGGCTCATCACAACATTTAGTTTGGCCTATCCACATATTGCTTTCGAACTCTTTCACAATGACGAACTCGTTTTTTCTACTTCGGATACGAGCAAAGATGACTTTAAAAATGCTTTAGAATCAAGAGTTTGTACTATTTTGGGGGAAGAAGTTACATCCTCTTCCTATTTTGTTGATTTCACCGAAGATGGATACGTTCTAAAAGGGTACATTGGAAATCCTCTCTCTACACGGCACAATCGCAGTGGACAGTATCTTTTTGTACACCAAAGGGCTGTGGTATCACCGCTGATTTCTTATGCAGTACGAGATGGGTTTGGAACCAGACTTGCAGAGCAGCGCCACCCTATCTATGTAATTCACTTAGAAATACCTAAGGCTCTTATTGATGTGAACGTTCATCCACAGAAAAAAGAAGTTCGGTTTCGTGACGAAAATATCATGAAACAAAAGGTGGAAAAGGCAATTAAACAGGCACTTGGCCAAAAAGAGACTAGCTTTATACAGAGGCCTATTGCCGATATTGACTTTACCGCGTTCTCTTCATTTCCAGGCAAGTCGCTAAGCAGTAACTATATAATCTCTTCTAAGCCAGAGGTAATGTCCCCGCAGCAAACACAGTTTGTGCTCCCTAGGGCCCAGATGCAAGTTGTGGGTCTTTATAAAAACTATCTATTTATCGAGGGGGCAAGCGTAGCGGATCGAATTTCTTTGCCTGATAGACCTAATCTTTCCGATGTTCTTATTATTGTAGACTTGGCTGCCGCTTTTGCACAGGTACTGTTCACTTCACTTTTTACAGATTCTGAAAAGATAGGAGTGCAAGCTCTACTTCTTCCCCTTTCCCTGCAATTCTCAGAGATCGATGCTTCTATAGTAGAAAACCATAGTAAGCTTTTTGAAGAGCTTGGGATTTTTCTTCACGCGACTAGCAAAAATTCGTATATGATTGATAAAGCTCCCGCTCTTCTTGAAATGGATGAACTTTCTCCATTAGTATATGAAATTGTCGATGAATTGAGATCTTTTGGAAAAGCTACTTCAATAAGTCAAGAAAGGAAAAGAGAGATTGCGATGAGGGCAAGTTTATCGGCAAAAACTCACAAAAGATCTTTTACGCAAGAAGAGGCTGTAGAGCTTTTTGAGAAACTCCTAACAACAGATAGTCCTTATCATTGTCCCCAAGGTAAACCAACTATAACAGGTGTGTATCCCCATGATATTGCAGAATCATTCTTCAGAAGAAAAAAATCGTAGTATTTACAAAAGAAGAATTTTGGCATTACAAAATCTTCTGTCTACATGGAATGTACAGGCATGCATGGTTGAGTCCAAAGAGGATCTTTATTATCTTACTGGGCTTGAGCTTTCTTTAGGGAGGCTCTTAGTTGGGGCGCACGATGTGATCCTTCTTGTGGATGGAAGATATTTTACTATATGTAAAGAAGCAAATATTGTTGGTGTGGAGCCTCTAACAGACGAGAATGCTAATCGATTTTTCTCCTCTCAAGGAATTCAAAAAGTGGCTTTTGACGCAGGGAAAACCTCCGTTTTCGAATATGAAAAAATAAAGAAACAACTTTCCGTATTTTTAGAACCTAGATCTTCTCTATTACAAGCTTTACGCTCTTGTAAAGACGAAAGCGAATTAGAATTGATGCGAAAAAGTGCGAAACTTAACTGGAAAGGTTTTCTACATATTTGCGAAATTCTTCGAGAAGGGATTACAGAAAAAGAGGTCGCTTGGGAGTATGAAAGTTTTGTAAGAGAGCAAGGCGGAGAAGGCCTAGCTTTTTCCCCTATCATCGCTTTTGGTCCAAATGGAGCGAAGCCTCATCATCACTGCACGGATGCCAAACTTAAAAATGGAGATGCTGTTTTAATTGATATCGGAGTGACACTAGAAAAATATCAGTCTGATATGACGCGAGTTGTTTTTTTTGGCGAGGGATCTTCTGAAATCAAAAGAATGTATGAGATTGTGCAAAAGTCGCAAAAAAGTGCGTTGCAGCTGTGCAAGCCTGGAACTCCAATAGGGGCTCTGGATAAAGCCGCTAGAGAGGTCATGCGCAAAGAAGAAGTTGAACCTTTATTTTTGCATAGCCTTGGACATGGTATAGGCCTTGAAACACATGAATATCCAAGAATACGAGATAGCGGGGAACATAAAGATGTCCTACTCGAAGAGGGAATGGTGATCACCATCGAGCCTGGACTCTATATTCCTGGTGTAGGTGGTGTGAGATACGAAGATACTGTGGTCATTACAAAATCAGGTTTTGAAAATCTGTATTCATAAAAAGGATCCATTGTGAGCATACGCTATAAGCTATTCTTGTGGGTTGGTGGAGTTTTTTTTATCTCACTTCTTTTTTCGATCGTCCTGCAAGTTTACTTAACCCACCATAATCTTACAAAAGCCTCTCAAGATTTTGAGAAAACAATTATTCTTAAAAGCGAAGAAATGGGAGAAAGATGGGAAAAATCTGTTCGCCTTTTTCTCTCGGGTTCGATTGCTGAACTCATGACACTTACTAAATCGATCTCAACTTTCCAATCGTTTAAAGATTCGTTTGGGCCGAGCGATGAAAATATCCAATATAAAACATGGACTGCCGCCGCAAATCTACTCATAGAGGATAAGTGGGTTGAGTTTCTCCAAAATACGGCTGGTGATGAAGTTTTATCGGTATTGATCCCTAGTGAGATGAATGTAGAGACTTCTTTCAAAAAGGATATTGATCAGGATCTTTCTTGGATCTCATTGCAAGGCTCTTCTACTTTGTATTTGGGAATTCGCTGTAAAAAGGATGAGCAAAGTCAAAGTCCTCATCCTCTGTTTGAAGGGGAAAATCCCAACATCTATTTTTTATTTACTCCTGAAGAACTTAAGGCTTTAGAACTAACTTGGGAGAAGAAAAGTATAGATAGTGGAGCCCATCTCGACCCTCTTTTTTTACTGTTTTATGGAAGTGAAGATGTAAATGATTTTCGTATCTCATTTAGTAAAAAAATAGAGAAGGCAAACGAGTATCTAAAACAAAACAAAATCCCCATAAACAAATCTTTTTCTGAAGAAGACAAACAGACAAAACATACATCTACACCCTCAAGTTTTTTAGAAGAAAGGGTAAGCGCGCTGACAGAGCGCAATCAAAAGCTTGCCATGATATTAGCTCTTTCTTCTTATTTACAATCGGGTCTATCTGGAAGTTTTACTCCGAATGGCTATTTTCCTAAGGGAGTAGCGTATTTTCCTTCCCATCAAGGCAAAGGAAATACGTTGCCTAGTGATCAAGTTTTCTTACAAACTCCCCTCTCCCTTAATGGGGCTATGGGGAAAATTTCGGTATTATCAGCTCCAAAATATAATACCGCTTATCTTACAGAAACTCTGCTGCTGAATTCTTCTACAGATAAAGCAGGGAGTTTAACTTTAGGATTTGGTCTAGATAAGATTGTAACCGAGCTTGCACTCTCTACTGATCAAAACGTATTTGTTGTTGCAAATGGCAACCTTATTCAAGGATATGATGAAAATGGAAAAGAAATAGAGAAAGATGCCCTTTCTTCTTTACCACTAGAGAAAATACAAAATGAAAAAAACGGCTTTTTCAATTGGAATAACGCCAGTTACTTCTTTTTGCAGCTCATTCCTATACCTGAACTCGATCTTCATTTTTATCTGGTCACTCCAAAAGAGAAACAACTTGCCATGGTGTCTGAACTACAAAAAGGGACAGAAGAGCTGATCGATACTCTTTCTTGGTATATGAGAGCTGTAGCAATCTTAGCCCTTATCGTGGCTCTAGTACTCTTAAATCAACTTGCAAAGAAAATGGCAAGACCGATTCAAAGCTTAGCTAAAGCTGCTAATGCAGTAAGTCAAGGTTTTCTTGATAAAGTAGAAATCCCTTATACAAAAGATAATTCTAAAAATGAAATTCATACTTTGTGTGTTTCGTTTGAACGTATGATAGAAGGGCTCAAGGAGAAAGAAAAAGTACGCGCTGTTTTGAATAAAGTAGTCTCTCCTGAGATAGCCACTGAGATTTTACAAAATCCACTTCAGCTTGGTGGCGAGGAGAAAAAACTTACTGTTCTTTTCGCAGATATTCGCGGTTTTACACATCTTACAGAGCACATGCCCCCTCAAGAAGTCATAGGACTCCTCAATGAGTGTATGACTAAAATCTCCACACTTGTAGATGCCCACAAAGGGATCATCGATAAGTATGTGGGTGATGAGGCCATGGCGCTTTTTGGATTTCCTAAAGAGGAGCCGCAGAGTGTTACAGACGCTGTTGCTTGCGCTCTGAATATTGTGGAGTCGATGGTCCTTTGGAACCAAGAAAGGGAGAGGCAAAACCTTCCTAAGATCGAAGTGGGAATAGGAGTTCATACCGGGACGGTTGTTGCGGGGAATATGGGCTCAGAAAATAGGCTCAACTACACAGTGCTTGGCAGGAATGTTAACCTGACAGCGAGACTATGTTCTTTGGCAAAATCGGATGAGGTATTAATTACTGAAGATGTTCTCAAATCTCCTGGAATTGTAGATCTATTTCTTGTGGAAAAAATGCCGGATGCCGATTTAAAAGGTTTTTCACATTCTTTTCCCATTTATAAAGTTCTGGGCAAAAAGTTGCCCAAAAACTAAACGCCTTGCTATTGTTTCTATGTAAATACTTTTATAAAGAGCGCACCATGCTACATTTTCTTGATCCTTGCGACCCGTTTTTATCGATACGATCTCATGAAGTTTCCGTAGGAGAAATTCCTTCTCCTGAAATTCAAGGGCTCATAGATCAAATGTTTGCGATTGCAAAAGGAGAGAGAGAAGATCTCCAAAAAAAAGTGGCTATCGGACTTGCAGCTCCTCAGATTGGCGTATCCAAACGGATCATTCTTGTCGATGTAGGTGTAGACAAAGACAGAAAAAAAATGGGAGAGCTCAAGATCTACATTAATCCGCAGATTGTATGGAAATCCGATGAGCTAGAAGAAGGAAGGGAAGGATGCTATTCTGTTGATCATCGCCTATCGGGGATCATGTCGAGACCAAAGAGCATCCTCTTAAACGCATTAGACAGAGATGGAAATGCAATCAAACAAGAATTTACCGGATTCACAGCTCGGATCTTCCAGCATGAGATCGATCATCTTGATGGGATTTTATTTCCTGATCGCATAGGTAAAGACGGAATTTTACATTGGGTTCTAGAAAAGGAGTTTCCGGAATATAGGAAAACGTGGCAAAGCTGGCCTGTCAAATGTCCTTGGGAGGTATGGCTTGCTATGAAGGAAGGGAAACCTTTTGAATTTTTTTTAGATGATGACCCCTTTTCTAAAAAGAAAGCTTGAGATCGATATAGAAAAATCGCTACCGTTTCATCTACTAATTCATCTTGAGGGGTTTTGTGAAAGAATTTGCTTTTCAGTCTTCCTGGCTATTCTATTTTCTACTAATTTTTTTACTTACTCTTTGCCTGCAGGTTTTTTATCGAAAAAGAGCCTTATATCAAAAAATTACGAAGACCATTTCGAGCTATTCATCAGATCTTGGAGAATATAATGCAATTATTCCCGTCCTAGCCTCTGAAAAAAAGTCAGAAGTGGCAGTTGTGATCGCACTACTTAATTCTCTTGTAGAACGGCTTAGGGAGTCTGAAAAGAAGTTAAAACATGAAAATCATGAAAAAGAGGCGATCTTCGAGTCTTTACTAGAGGGTGTGATTTCATTTGATGAAGAAGGAAAAGTTCGGTATGTGAACTTTACAGCAAGTAAACTTCTTGGAATTCCAAGGAGGTATCTAGTCGGAAAACCGCTGCCTATCCAAAGCGATACGACATTTGCACCCTTTTTAGAAAAATGTAAATCTCTCCTCTCTCTTTGCAAAGAAAAGGAAGAGGTCTTTACAGATTCAGTCTTTGTCGACCCTCACTCTAAAATTTACGTTGATCTGATTGTATCTCCTATCAGGGAAGGAAGTGGTATGGTGCTTGTGATGCAAGATAAGTCAAGCCATCACAAAGTGCTCGAAATGGGAAAAGATTTTGTATCCAACGCCTCTCACGAACTACGAACACCGATCACGATCATAAGAGGATTTGCTGAAACCCTTCAAGATCTACCTCAAATATCCAAAAGTATGCTCTCTAATATCACAGAAAAAATTGTTCGCAATTGCGAAAGAATGGAAAAACTCGTCAAAAATCTTTTGACATTAGCAGACATTGAAAATCTACCAGAGAGCCGTTTCCAAGCTTGCGATGTTGTCACAATCCTGGAAAAAGCCCAGCAGACTTTAGTTCATCTTTATCCTAGCGCTACAATGAATTGGAAAAAGAAACAAGACGGTCTTTTTCTTCGAGCTGACAGGGAACTACTAGAGCTTGCTCTGAGCAATCTTTTGCATAATGCTGCTAAATATTCTACAGGCCCTGCTGAGATTACCATTGAAGTAGAAGAGCTTGAAGATGAGCTTAAGATCATGATCTCTGATAAGGGGATTGGAATCCCAGAAGAGAATCTTGAGCATATCTTTGATCGATTTTACACAGTTGATAAAGCGCACTCTAGACGTTTAGGAGGAGCAGGTCTTGGCCTCTCCATCGTGAAGAACATTATACAAAAGCATGATGGAGTGATCAGCGTCTCTTCCAAAGTTGGGGAAGGTAGCTGTTTTACGATTCTTCTGCCGCTGCAGAAATAAGAAAGGTTATTCTGGGATGTTATTGATTCTTTCGATGACGATCCCAGTTTTATCATCTTGAGAGGACAGAAACTTCTTTTTTTGCTTTGTAGCTTTCTTTAGTTCTAGACCGTCTAGACGCTCATCAACAGTTACTCCATGATCAGCATTTTGAAGTAGCTTTTGAAGGTCCCCCATTTGTAAAAGACGTTTTTCACTTTTCCATACACTCTCCTCTTCTTCGAGGATCTTTTTGCAAATTTCTTCTCCAAAATGTGCGTCTAAGACGGCCTTTGACGTATCTTGAAAGTTGATGATAATTTTTGTCTCTTGCGGCTTATAGGTAAAGAAATGGTGTAGGGGTGGGTAGCCCAGTTTTTTTCCTGATTTTTCATTTTTTTCAAGCGTATATCTTTTTGTTCCTTGGAATATTTTATAAAAAAGTCTGTGATATTTTTCCTCTGCAGGGAAGATATCAAAAAGAGTTGCATTTTCATTTGTAATATTTTTCTTGTTTTTTACATTTAGATCCCCTTGCTCAAGCATTTTATCAAGGATGAACTCTTCAAATTTTTCTTCTGGTCTTCTGTCGAAGAAGGGCGCGTCTCCATACAAATTTTTTATAAGTCGAGCTGCGGTTTTATACCTTCTCTTTCCGGCTTTAGATTCTCTATCAGTAAGAAGAGGTGTAAGATTGAATTTAGCATTTTCAATTTGAGTTAGATTTTTTGCAGCCCTTTTATTTGGTTTTTTCGCTTTGGTTGCATCTTCTTGTGTTTCATTAGGTTTTTCTGGTTGAACAGTATCTTT
>JABEVM010000006.1 GCA_013041585.1 Chlamydiota bacterium | reverse complement strand
TTTAGCTTACTTTTTAAAGGATGCGCACCATGTTAACAAGAACCAAAATTATTTGTACAATTGGTCCTTCAGTATCTAGCCTAGAAAAAATGTTGCAGCTGATCGATGCCGGCATGAACGTAGCCAGGCTGAACTTTAGCCATGGCTCTCATGAGCAACATCTTAAAGTGATCTTAGAACTGAAAAAGGCCCGCGAAATGCGCAAAGTTCCTTTAGCGATTATGCTAGATACAAAAGGTCCTGAAATACGTGTTGGAAAAATCAAAGACGGTCAGATCAAGGTTGTCTCAAAGCAGCAAATTTTGCTTACCAGAGAAGAAATAGAAGGGGATGACACTCAAATTTCTATTTTACCATCCCTTGCAATCGATGCCCTTGAAGAAGGTGCAAAAGTTCTTTTTGACGATGGATACATTAGCTCGAAAGTAGTTCAGAAGTTAAAAAAAGGGGTTCTTGTTGAAATTGAGAATCCAGGTGTCATTAAAACTTCAAAAGGGGTCAATGTCCCAGGTGTGGTCATCGACTTGCCTGCGATGACAGAGCAAGATATTCGTGATATCACATTCGGTTGCGAGCATGATGTGGATATTATCGCCGCATCTTTTATTAGGTCAGCAGATCATGTGCTCGAAATTAAGAAATTACTTAGCAAACAGAAGAAGTCAGAGATTCTAGTTATCGCAAAGATTGAAAATAGCCAGGGCGTCGAAAATTTTGACAGCATTGTCCAGGTGGCTGATGGCATTATGGTGGCAAGGGGAGATCTAGGAGTAGAGCTTCCTTTAAGACAAGTCCCTGTACTTCAGAAAATGATGATCCGTAAGTGTTGCCATGCTAGAAAACCAGTTGTGACTGCAACACAGATGCTCGAATCGATGATTAAAAATCCAAGACCTACAAGAGCGGAAGTTTCCGATGTTGCGAATGCGATTTACGATAGCACTTCTGCCATCATGCTTTCCGGAGAGACAGCAGTAGGGGACTATCCGATCGAAACTGTGAGAATGATGCGCAGCATTGTGCATGAAGCGGAACAGGATTTCGATTATAAACAATTTTTCTCCAAAGATCCATTCCAGGAAGAAAGAGATGTTTCTTCTGCCGTAGCTCTTGCAACTGTGAAAACATCTTATAGCGCGAACGCAAAGGCTATTTTTGCTGTTACATGTAGCGGTTTTACAGCAAGGATGATTTCGGGATTTCGTCCAAAGATGCCTATTTTAGCGCTTACAAGAGATAAGAAGATCTACAATCAGTTAGCGCTCAATTGGGGAGTTATTCCTGTCGGTCCTACAGAAACACAAAATATTCAAGAGTCTTTCGAACTAATGAGCAGCTTTGCCATGAAGCTGGGCCTCATTGAATACGGAGATCTTGTTGTGGTTACAGCAGGCGCTCCTTTTGGAATTAGCGGCTCAACAAATATGATGATGGTAGAGAGTATTGGAGATGTTGTTGTTCGCGCTCAGAAAGGACGGGGAAAGAAAATCCACGGAAAAGTGGCTATGATCCTTTCTTCTGAGGCTAAACATGGGGAACTTGCGCAGAATTCGATCGCAGTGATCTCCCGTTGCGATAATTCTTATCTAGATATATTTAAACATGCTATAGGAGTAGTTTTAGAGAATCAGCATGACGACCATGAATCCGAAAAAGTAGCGCTCTCTCTAGCAGAAGAGCTTGATATACCCATTTTGATACGAGCAGAACATGCGCTTTCGCTTCTGCGAGATGGACAGGTTGTCACGTTAGATCCTGATAAGGCAATTTTATACAAAGGTTCCATGTTTGGAGGGAAAGATCCTCTAGATATGTAGAAGGAGGATAATGAAAAATTTTGTGAAAGCAGGTCTAGTTTTTTTTAGTATGCTCGCTATGAATATGACTCAGAGTAAAATTCTCGCAAGTGATCTACCTTTTCTAACTAGCCCTGTAGACGTGGAAAAATTCCTTCCTTCCTCTACGAGTGAAATCCAAGCGAGGATGGAAAAGGCAAGCTGCGACTTCACAGCTACATTTTCTCAAATTTTACAAATTCCCTTAGAGAAAAGAACCTTTGAAAATACAATTGAGGCCTGGGATGTAGCTTGTGGTACGCTCCAGGTTTACATAAGGCTTTTTGAATCCCTTCCTTTGGTCCTCTCCGATAAGGAGATGAGGGAAAAATCTCAAGAATGCATGATGCAGCTAAAGTCTCTTCACCTCGATGCACTTTCTAATGCTTGTGGGTTATATGAAGGCGCCCTTGCAATCAAAGAAAAAGAAAAAAACCTTTCTAGAGAAAAAGAGTACTATTTACAAGAGCAGCTCATAACTTTTCAGCAGTCAGGGCTTACTCTTTCTCCTGAAAAACGAGAGAGAGTCAAACAGCTCAAAGAAGATATCTCTATCCTTTGTCAAAAATTTGTTCAAAATATTAACGAAGATAAGAGCTTTATCTATGCAGCAAAGGAAGATCTACGCGGTCTTCCAGATGACTTTATAGCTTCGTTAGAAAAAAATGCGAAAGGAGATTGTAAGCTTACTTGCGATTATCCGGTTTATTTACCTGTAATGAGCTACTCTAAATCTGCTGAGGTTCGGAAAAATCTCAGCCGTATTTATAATAATCGCGCCTATCCTCAAAATATAGTTGTTTTAGACGAACTGATCGCTAAACGAGATGAGCTTGCAGCCATACTCGCTTATGCTAGTTTTACCGAATATCAAATCAGCGATCAAATGGCAAAAAGCCCGAAAACAGCTGAAAATTTCATTGACGAGCTTTTTAAAAATGTGCAAACAAAAGCAGATCTTGAATTTAAAGAGGTAACAAAAGATCTCCCAGAGTCGGTTACATTAGCTCCAGATGGAAAAGTATATGCCTATGACTCAGCTTTTTTATTCAATGAATATAAAAAGAAGAACTTTGCCATAGATGAACTACAGATTGCTCAATATTTTCCGCTAGAAAATACAATTAAGGGGCTGCTTTCTATTTATGAGCAATTTTTTTCCCTCTCTATTCGAGAAGTTCCATCTACCCAGCTTTGGAATAAAGATGTCAAATTGCTAGAGATCAAAGAGAGCAATTCCAAAGAGGTCATGGGTTATTTACTACTTGATTTATTTCCAAGAGAAAATAAATTCAGCCACGCCTGTGATTGTCCTATTATCCCTGCTTTTACTTCCTCTAGTGGTAAAAAATATCCAGCCCTTTCCATTGTGATCACCAATTTTACAAAGCCTACAGAATCTAAACCGTCACTTCTGCGTTATAACGAAGTGCGCACATTTTTCCATGAATTTGGTCATGCGATCCATGATATTCTGGGAAGGTCTAACATGATGATGGTGTGCGGGACAAACGTAAAGATGGATTTTGTGGAGATGCCTTCGCAAATTTTGGAAGAGTGGCTTTGGGATAAGAGTATTTTGAAGATGATCAGCTCTCATTACCTTTCTACAAAACCTCTTCCCGATGCTTTGATTGATCAGATGATCAAAGCCAGAAATTATGATTCTGGAACTTCCGTACAAAGACAATGTTTCTTATCTAAACTCCCTTTTGCCTATTTTGCAAGCGAAGTCAAAAAGGATACGACGCAAATTTCGAATCAGCTTCGAAATGAAATGTTTACTCAGTATATCTTTGACACGGATGGTCATTTCCAGGCCTCATTCGGGCATCTTACTGAATATGGTTCTCTTTACTATGGCTACTTGTGGTCAAAAGTTTTTGCTTTAGATGTTTTCGACAAGATTAAAAAAGAAGGACTATTGGATCCCAAGGTGGGGGCTGAATACGTAAAGCATATCATTGGAAAAGGTGGGAGTGAAGATCCCAATATCTGCCTTAAGAATTTTTTAGGTAGGGAGCCAAACCAAAAGGCTTTTATCAATAGCTTGGGGATTTCAAATTAACTTATTCAAGGTCGTCAGTAAATTCAGAACTACAACTGGTTGGATAACCAGAAAGCTGTTGTTGAAATTGGAGATAATCGAGAGAGGCAGGCATAATGGCAATCTCATTATTTTTATCGACACACACATCAAGTCTCATCACACTTCCTCTTGGAACACCATGACTCTCAATGAACTGATAGTTCTTATGAGCAATCACATTAAGGCATCTCAGCGAAGCCCCATGGGTCACTAGGACTACGTTCTTATTTGGGTACTTCTTACAGATTTCTCTAATTTCCGGGATCATTCTAATAGTGAGATCGCTTATACTTTCTCCACCTTCTGCAATAGAGCAAAAAATTCTATCTTCCAAACGGAGTGAAAAATAATGTTTTACGTGCGGATCATCTTTGCAATTTTCTTCTCGTTTTCCAATCAAGCTAGCATGGTTGGTGCCTCTAAACTTGGAACTGAAATATAAAGGACATCTGTTATTGAGCCTTCTTTTAATGATTAGAGCGCTTTGTTTCGCTCTTGTTAGATCGGAAGAATAGATAGCCGCTATTTCAAATTTAGAAAGTAATGATGCAACTTTTTCTATTTCACTGATCCCACGCTCATTTAAATAGGGGCGCATAGACCAACCTTGGAATCTTTTTACTTCGTTCCACTCTGTGGTTCCATGTTGAACTACAAAAAGTTGGCAAACTTTTGTACTCGGAACCAAGTCCGGTGTAAAGCTAATGCCCAATTTGCTTTTTAAATCTTCAAAAGCAATACGAGATTGTTCAATGGAAGCATGAGCTTGTGAAAGAAATAGCGCTGTAAAGACAGCAATGATCAATCTTCGAGCAGTAATACCAGACTCCTTGGTTCTCAAGAAGTATGGTAATTTATAGATTGTTAA
>JABEVM010000005.1 GCA_013041585.1 Chlamydiota bacterium | reverse complement strand
GCATAAGAGACTCGCTTTCAAATGATTACGCAACATTCTTATTGTGAATAGGTTAGGTGATGATGAGCTTGAAAAGGAAATAAGAGTTTTCCCCCTTTACTAAAGCTTTATTGTAGATTATACTTTCGCTTCCTAAAAACTCTATAAACCCTTCTTCTAGAGCAAGGGGCTCTACTTACATAAATTATGAAGAAATACATAAAACAGTTCGGCATCCTCCTCATTCTTGGCCTCTCAATTTTCCTTGTGAAGCAATTTTGTAGAGAAGTGACGGGTGGATTTAGAATCACTAAGATCTGTTCAAACCTGACCTTTTCTCCTGAATGGGAAACCTCCCCTCTTTCCGAAGAAGAGGCTAGAGAAGTGGATCTCATTTTAGACCAAGAATTTACCTATCTTAATAAAGGGGCCCAGTGTTACGCATTTGTATCTCAAGATGGCAAGTACGTCCTTAAATTTTTTAAAATCCCTTATGTTCCCCCTTCCTTTGTAAAAGAGATCTCTTTGCCTTCCTTCTTACATACATGGTTAGATGAAAAAACCTGGAAAAAACAAAGTATTTTACAGCAGGAATTTACAAGCTATAAAATCGCCTATGAAAAGCTTAAGCGAGAAACAGGTCTTGTCTATATCCATTTAAATAAAACCGATACTTTTCATAAGAAAATCACAATCGTTGACAGACTCAATATCAAACACTCCCTCGACCTTGATAAAATGGAATTCTTGATCCAGAAAAAGGGAACTCTAGCTTACCCACACTTAGATGCACTCCTCAAAGAGAATAAAGTAGAAGAGGCCAAAGAGTGCCTTCGCAACCTCTTTAAACTCATTAAAACAAGAGCTGAAAAAGGAATTTTAGATACAGATCCAAACCTAAGCAAAAACTTCGCTTTTATAGGAAATACCCCTATTCAAATCGATAACGGAAGATTTTTTCTCATCTCCCATGAGGAAATGGCAAAAATCCCCGAGCAGGAAAGAGCCAGATATGTAAACAGAATGACATTGATCTTTCGTACATGGCTCAAAGATGACCATGGACAGCTTGTAGAGGTCTTTGATGAAGAGCTCCAAAATCTCATACAATCAGGACTATTTTAATCCATGAAATGGTTTAAAAAACTTTGTAAATTTGCGATCAAAGCTTTTCTTATTTATGCTCTTTTTATCCTCACCATGCGGTTTTGCTATAAACAGACCGATGGTTTTATGCTGAGTAAAGTCCAGTCTGATTTTACCTTCGATCCAAGATGGGAGCACCCTCCCCTTCCTGAAGAGGAATTTGAAAAGGTGAAAAACCTTCTAAATCAGAAGTATTATTACCTAGCAAAGGGCGGACAATGCTACGCTTTTATCAGCGAAGACCAAACTACCATTTTAAAACTTCTGAACATAAAGCATATGAGGGAAAGTAAATGGCTAAACAGCCTCTCTCTTCCCCATGTCATCGACTTTAGAAGATTGCGATTTCTTAGAGACCGCCCTCGTATTCATCTTCAGGCCTTTACTAGTTACAAAATCGCCTACGAAGAGATCAAAGAAGATACAGGGATCCTCTTTAGCCATCTTAACAAAACAGACTTCCTACATAAAAAAGTCACTATCTACGACAAGATCGGAATCCGCTACGAACTAGATTTAGATAAAACAGAGTTCATCCTGCAAAAAAAAGCGGAATATACCTATCCTAAAATCTCTAGATTACTAGAATCGGGCGACATTGAAGGTGCAAAAAAATGCATAGACAACGTTTTTACCCTTCTTCTATCCCACTATAAAATGGGGATCGACAATCAAGACGCTGTTGTGCGTAAAAATCTCGGCTTCATTGGAGATAAAGCCATCGCTATCGATCTTGGACAATTTTATAAAAATGAAGAAGTGAAAAAAAGCCAAGTGTACCGAGAAAAATTTCTCATTCAAACTGTTAAGTTCAAAAAATGGATCGAAGAAAATCACCCCATTCTCTATCCATATCTATTACAAAAAACTCATGAATTCTTAGAAGAAGATCCTTCATAAAAGGATTGCTCGTTTAGATTGTTCTTTGGTATAAGTATCTTCCATTCTTACAACTTATTTTAAAAAAGGAGATTTTATGTCAGCTAACGCCCTATCTACAGTAGTGAAAGCAGTAACCCCGTATATTCCGACCATTGCTACCACAATCAACTCAGCTTCGCAACTTGCAGCATCAGCAAAAGATATAGCTCTCCGATTAGGTGTGAATTCTCCTACTGTATTTCCTAAATTCGATGTGGCCAATAGACACATATCTTTTGCAACTACATTTTTCTATGCTTTCAGCTCTATCATTGGCTTAAGGGAAATTGGAAACCTTTATAATAAAGGTGCTGCAACAAAAGCTGAAACTGCTTTTGGAGTCATAGCACATGGATCAGTAGGTGTTGGTACCGCAATCGATGCTCTTCAAGGTCTTGGTGATCGCAATGTAGTCTCTTATAAATTAGATAGTAGTGCCGCAGATTCATCTTCTGCCCTTTTTGCAGTAGGTACAGCTGTTATGGGCGGGCTTGCTCTTCATTCTGCAAGCAAAGCAAAAGAAGCCATTGCAAACTATGAAGATCGAAGGACAAGACTTCAGAATTTTGTTAATGCATTTGAAAGTAAGGGGACAAGTGCACCTGAAAAAGATGTCGATGATAAAAAAGATGCCTTCGAGACAGTTGCGAGCCCTGCAAAAAGTCCATATGATGAAAAGGGAATGAGAGAATCACGAAACAAACAGAACCAGATAATACAAATTTCTGTTGCTGATGATAGAAATAGCATTACTTGGCTTACTGGTGAAATCACAAGACTTAAAGCATCAATACCTGCTTCTTACGCAAAAGCTGCGCAAGCGGCTTTCACAACATTTGCGCAAGGCCTTATATTTACTGCGAAGTATTCAGAACTGCTCAAGTCCCCAATGCTTCACATTGGAGCGAAAGCACTAGCAGCTTTTGCACCTATAGCAGCTAGAATCGCTTTAGGAAATCAGGCTGTCTTACATAGCTCTCCTCTTGCTTCTTCTAGAGCAGCTATAATATAATTCTCATTTAGCCCTTGTCAGTTCATGACAAGGGCTTTTCTAAAACGATAGTTTACTCAGTTGATTATAACTTGCAAAGAGCTGGAAAAAGCCCTGCAATCCCACTTGCTAGCATATCAATTGCCATCGCAGCTAAGATAAGTCCAGAGATACGGTTAACTAAATTAATTCCGGTCTGTCCCAGCATTTTTTCTAAGGGATTTGCAAAATAGAGAACAAAGACCAGAACTAGCGCTACTAAAATTGCGCAAAGAGTGATAATGAAATGATTGGCAATTCCTGGATAGCTATTGACTGCAACGATGACTGTGCCAATCGCTCCAGGGCCTGCAAGAACGGGAATTGCAAGAGGCACAACGGCAATGGATTCCTTTTGCGTTGCTTCTCTTTGGTCTTGCGAGCTTTGTTTCATACGGCTAGGTTGCGCTTGTAACATCGACAAGGCGATCATAAAAACGATAAAGCCACCTGCTACTTGGAAGGATTCTAAACGAATTCCCAAAGCTTCGAGAACATAGATCCCTATCCAAGTCACCGTCACAAGAATGATTGCAACAGAAATTCCTGTGATCAAAGCTGTGCGTCTTTTCTCTTCTAAGGTCCGCCCTTGCATAAGAGCTAAAAGCATCGATATCCCAAGAAGAGGGTTACAAATCACAAGAAGCGTGAAAAAGTAGTTTACAATTTGAGAAGCTCTCATATGTTATTTGTCCTTTGAGGAAAAAATGTCTTCTTTTGCAAAGAAAAAGGCGATCTCCTTTTGCGCATTTTCTAAGCTATCAGAACCATGCACAGCATTTTTCTCCATGTCGGTTCCAAAATCCGCGCGGATTGTATGAGGAGCTGCTTTTTTGGGATCGGTAGCTCCCATGATTTCACGGTTTTTTGCAACCGCATTAGGACCTTCCAGAACCTGAACGACAACAGGACCGGAAATCATATAGGCAACTAAATCTTTGAAAAAGGGACGATTCTGGTGAACGCTATAAAATTCTTCGGCTTGGGCTTTTGATAGTTGGACCATTTTGATGGCCGCAACAGAAAGGCCTTGGCACTCAAAACGGGAAACGATATCTCCGATATGGTGAGCTTGCACTCCGTCTGGCTTTATAATCGATAGGGTTTGCTCTATAGTAGGCTCAGCTGTAAAGCCGCAAAAGGGAACCAGCGCTGCAAAGAAAAGTAATAATTTTTTTTTCATAAGTCTCT
>JABEVM010000038.1 GCA_013041585.1 Chlamydiota bacterium | reverse complement strand
ATTTAATATTTTGCACTATGATCATGGCGGTGGAAACCTGTCTGCTTTTGTAGGAAAAGCTGTTGCATCGGGCTTAGAAGATATGTATGGCTCCATCACTTCAGCGATGCTAGCTTTAGCGGGACCGAGACACGGAAAAGCGAACCAAGATTGTCTAGAATTTGTGAAGACTGTTTTAAAGGAAGTAGGAGACAATGTAAATCCTGAGCAAATCGAAAAGGTCCTACGCCAAAGACTTGCTAATAATCAACTCATTTACGGGTTTGGCCACGCGGTCCTACGTGTAGAAGATGCGAGGGCAACGGTTCTTTACGATTATGCAAATCAGCATTATCCAAATAATCCTCTTGTGAAGACAGCCTTCCTCCTTCGCACAGTAGGGGCTAAAGTTTTGAAGGAAAACCCAAAAATTGCGGACCCATATCCCAATGTCGATGCGGTCTCCGGAACTGTCCTTTCAGCTGCTGGATTCCCTTATCCTGAGTATTTTACCGTTCTTTTTGGGATGAGTCGAGTGGTTGGTATATCCATTCAAATTGTCTATGAAAGATGCGAAGCAAGGGGAGGAAAAGGCACCCCCATTGTCCGCCCAAAATATATCTATAGACCTCGTGAAAAGACCTCTTGAGTATTAACAAATTCAAGGATAAACTTAAGTCCCTTATATCTAAAGGATTTGTTATATATTCATGCGTGTCGCAATCATTGGCGCTGGTTTTTCAGGACTTGCGCTTGCCTATCATCTTTTACAACATTCCTCTTGCAGCGTTACGATTTTCGATGGCAAAGGAATTGGAGCGGAAAGCTCCGGAATTGCTTCAGGACTCTTACATCCTTATCCCGGTGAAAAAGGGCGTAGAAGCTGGAAGAGTTTTGAGGGAATGCAAGCTACAAAAGAGCTTCTTACAATTTCAGAAAAAGCGTTAGGAAGGCCTGTTGCAGATACGGGAGGGATTTTACGCTTTATTCCCACCACGGAAGAAAATACATTTTTAGAACATGAAAGAGTTTACAAAGACGTGTCGCCAATTGGAAACGGATGGTTTTTACTCCACTCTGGAATGACGGTATATACCTCTTTGTATTTAGAAGGTCTTTGGAAAGCGGTTTTTTCTTTAGGAGCTAAGCTCCATACTCTTTTTATAGATAGCTTAAGCGCTCTTGATGAATATGACTGTATAGTTGTTGCAGCAGGAGCTGGAACACCTGCCTTTTTGCAAATGGAAGTAGAGCTTCAACAAATCAAGGGACAGATTTTAACGTGTACAATTCCGGAAGGGATTTCTCTTACAAATAGCCTAATTGGAAAAGGGTATATAGCAACCATGCCAGAGCCTGGGTTCTGTCATGTTGGGGCAACGTATGAGAGAGGTTTTACTTCTCTCTCTCCAAATATCGAAACTGCCAAAGAGCTCCTTTACCCAAAACTCTCTCTTTTCTATCCAAAAGTTGTAGAATTTCCAGTTGTAGACTGCAAAGCGGCAGTTCGCGTCGCTAGAAAAGGGCATTATATCCCTTTTGTCAAAAAGATAGGGAAGAAGCATTGGGTTATGACAGCCCTTGGTTCAAGAGGTCTTTTATATCACGGCTATTTAGGAAAAGTGTTAGCTCAGGCGATTGTAGAAGAAAAGGAGAGCGTACTTCCTGTAGAGCTTGGAAGTGCGATAATAAAAAACTCCCTTTGAAAACAACCATCCCTTTCAGTACGATAGTTTTTTATACCATAGGTGAATATGCAAGTGCGTTTGCAGTTTTTAGGTACCGGCGCTTCCATGGGAGTTCCTATCATAGGATGCACCTGCGAGGTTTGCACTTCTACTTCTGCATATAATAAACGGTTCCGCTCTTCAGCCCTTGTTACGATAGGTGCAAAAAAATTTCTTCTTGATGTAGGCCCTGACTTTCGTATGCAAGCTCTTCGCTATGGGATCACCGGAGTTGACGGAATCTTTCTAACTCATTTGCATTTCGATCATATAGGAGGAATAGATGACCTGCGGATTTTTTATTTCCGTAGTAAAGTCAAGATCCCTTGTGTGCTTTCGAAAGAGACCTATGCAGAGCTTCAGATGCGTTATTACTACTTACTAAATCCGGTAGTAGATGATTTTCCTGTTTCTGCTCAGGTAGATTTTAGAATTTTACAAAACGATTTCGGAGAGATTGATTTTGAAGGAATTCCACTTAAGTATGTCACATTCTTCCAAAAAGAGACGAAAGTAACAGGATTTATTTTTGGAAAGCTTGCTTATATTTCCGATATACGAGAGTACACAGATGAACTTATAAGAGCGCTTGAAGGGATCGATACACTTGTGATCAGCGCGTTAAGACCTCTTCCGAGCGCTATGCATTTTAGTATCGATGAAGCCGTTCATTTTGCTCAGAAAGTGGGGGCAAGAAGAACGTACTTTACCCATATCTCCCATGAGATTGAACATAAAAAAGTTTCTCAAACCCTACCTCCAGATATTCATCTCGCATACGATGGACTGGAAATTGAATGCCTAGGATAGCAATGGACAAAGATACCCAGCACGATATACAAACGCCCGAGATGAAGTCTGTTAAGAATGTTTTTCTTGTCGGAGCGTATCAATCAGGAAGTGCAAAAGAAGTCTCTGATGAATACCTTCTAGAGTTAGAGAGGCTTTGTGATACGTACGGTGTTACCGTAGTTGGTCGGATTGCATGTCCTATAAAAAAGATCGAAGCTGCGACCTACTTAGGCAGTGGTAAGATTGAAGAGATTATCGAAATCATAAAAGATCTCTCTGTTGATGCAGTAATTTTTGATGAAGAAATCTCCCCACATCAGCAAAGGAATCTAGAGAAGCTTTTTCATAAAGCCGTCATCGATCGTACAGAATTGATTTTAGAGGTGTTTGCAAAAAGAGCTCAAACGAAAGAGGCTAAATTGCAAATTGAGCTTGCTAAGGTGCGGTATCAACTTCCTCGGTTAAAAAGACTATGGACTCACCTTTCTCGCCAATCAGCCGGAGGCGGAGCTCATTTGAAAGGAGAAGGGGAAACACAGATCGAGATAGATAGACGGATCATTAAAAGCCGTATTACAAGACTGCAGAGAGAGCTAGAAGAGGTCAAAGAGCAGCGCAGCACGCAAAGAAGCAGTAGGCTGAGATCTGGTGTTCCAACCTTTGCAATTGTTGGCTATACAAACGCTGGAAAATCCACTCTTCTAAAAGCGCTTACAGCCGCAGATGTGCTTGTAGAAGATAAATTATTCGCAACGCTTGATACGACAACAAGAAAATACACACTTCCCAACCGTCAAGAAATCCTCCTTATCGATACGGTCGGATTTATCCGTAAAATTCCTCATACGTTAGTTGCTGCCTTTCGCAGTACTCTTGAAGAGACTGTCTATACCGATATTTTACTTCATTTAATAGATGTCTCACACCCTTCTGCTGAAGGACAGGCAGAAGCCACGTACGATGTATTAAAAGAGCTGGGTGTAGAAAAAAGACCCATTATCACCGTCCTCAACAAAATCGACGCATGCACAAATCCAGGTATTATGCATCGCCTGCGTATCAAATATCCTAAAACAGTAGCGATTTCTGCGCTCCATGGGACCGGTTTTGATGAGCTCATGGAAATGATGATGAAAGAGCTTGCAAACTTACGTAAAACTGTCAAATTACGCATTCCAATGAGCCATTATGCGCTTGTAAGTGAACTTACAAGAGAAGGAAATGTACTTTCTACAGAATATGATGAAAATGATGTTCTCTTGGAAGTGTCTATTCCAAGTCAGCTAGAGTATAAAGTGACCCCTTTTCTCTTCAGTTCTCATTAATGTATTTTCAAAGATAGATTGATTGAGAAATCCTTTTTATTTATTAAATTTAATTATTATTTTGTGATTAATTTAAAT
>JABEVM010000037.1 GCA_013041585.1 Chlamydiota bacterium | reverse complement strand
ATATAATTATAGAAAGCAGAAGGTGCTACAAGGGAAGCAGCTTCCGCACCTCAAGAAGTGAAAGTAGAAGGAAAAGCAGAAGCAAAAGCGCCAGCTCCCAAAGCAGGCGGGCTCCAACAACCTGCCTTTGTTCCTGAGCCACCTCTTACGAAATTCGAATCTCCAAAGCCTTATAAATCGGGGGCCTATGTTGAGGCGTCTCCACTAGCTAAAAAGCTTGCTGAAGAAAAAGGGATCGATATTACATCAGTAAAAGGATCTGGCCCAAATAACCGCGTTATGAGTCGTGATTTAGCCTTAGGACAGCCCGATCTTCCTGTGTCTTTTGATAGAAATAAAGTTCCAGAGTTAGCTCCTGGTACCTATGAGGAAGAAGCACTTTCTCCGATGCGCAAAGTGATAGCCCAGCGCCTTCAAGAATCAAAAACATTCATTCCTCATTTCTATGTGAGCCAGGAAATTTCTGTAGACCTTCTTGTGCAAATCAGGGAAGAGCTGAAAAACCATGGTCTAAAAATTTCCATTAACGATTTTATCGTTAGGGCAACTGCTTTAGCTCTTCGTAGCCACCCAGAGATCAATAGCGGCTTTAACAGTGTAAATGGAACACTCATCAGATTTAAAACAATTGATATTGCAGTAGCTGTAAGCATTGGATCCGGACTCATTACTCCTATCCTTCGTCATGCAGATTTTAAAAACTTAGGAGAGATCTCCGTACAAGTTAAAGATCTTGTCGCAAGGGCCAAAATCGGTAAGCTTGCTAGAGAAGAGTACATGGGCGGATCTTTCACAATCTCTAACATGGGAATGTTCGGGGTGAATAACTTTATCGGGATCATCAATCCTCCGCAAGCTTGTCTTCTTGCTGTAAGTGCAATCATTGAAAAGCCTGTTGTAAAACAAGGACAGATTGTAATTGGGAAGACGATGCAGCTCACAATCTCTGCGGACCACCGTGTTGTAGATGGAGCAGATGCTGCGAAATTCTTGGGAACTCTGCAGAAGTATTTAGAAAACCCATCTATTTTGCTTATCTAATCCAGTAAAAGCGAGTATCTTGAGTAAAAAAAACGGGCTACTCTTGGGTTTAGACATGTCGCACATTTCATGATTTCCCGCTTTTTAAGATTTATTTTACTGAAAATTAATAACTTAAGTTAATCAGACGGTAATCCCTGAGTTCAACAAACTAATGCACCATAATTAAGATTATGTGATTTTATAAATCTGAGTTTTGCGTTCAAAAGCATAATAACTGATTGGAGTAGAGCTCGTCGAATTTAATATCATGAATCCAAATTGAATAAATATACTAATCTATAGTAAAAAAATCTCAGAATTAATTTTTAATAAGCATCGCAATGTCTATTAACAATATAATTTTCCCTTATATCGATATCGAAGCTGGTTATACAAAACCTCTGCCTCCAATACCACCCAAGAATTTGGGCAAGCGGATAATCCAGTTTACTAATGAACTGGAGCAAAAATTACAGATAATTCCGCAATTGGACTCAGATAGACAAAAAGAGAAAGTCGAGGAAATAGAAGACTTCTTAAACAGAGAGATAACAGAAGATGCTCTTAAGCAGCTTTCTGATGATGATCTCTTCGAGATTCAAAAAAATTCTTATCAAATGAAAGATATAGAAAAGAAGATCCAGGAAAGCAATGCATGGGGAGTAGACGATTACTACCAAACATATCTAAATGCCGTAATCAAGGAAGCTTGCGAAAAAATTGACGCTCAGATCGCAATGCGCGCTAAATATCAAGCAAGAACACGAGTGTTTCATGACGATTCTTTGCGCCCTAGTCATAATGAAAAAATACATTTTTTTGAAGCGCTTTTACGTAGCACAAAGCTTGTTGTTAAAACGGTAAGCGGAATAGAAGAGAAAGCTTTAAAAGAAGATGTCTTTGGAGAAACTACATGGAACTATCTGATAGAAATTTTCAAGGATCCTCAAAAAAAACGAGATGAATCAAGGTGTAGAAAAGAAGAGATAATAAAATCAGTACGACAAAAGTTCGTAACTTGGGTATATAATCCCGAAACTCGAAGTTTGGATGTAAAGCAGAAAGAAAATTTTTACAAAGGATCTAAGGCCACTTCAGTCAGTTTATTGCCGCCGAGTGGTCAAGAGAAGCTCTTTACAGGTTACGCAAGGAACAACGTAGCTATTTGCTTTGATTTAGATAAATGCGAAATAAAAAATAGGTATGTCTATCGATATGACAATGCTATGAGTCGCCCTGACAATGTTATGATGAAAAAGACAATTGAAATCGTCAAGTATCCATTGTCAATTGTAGATCGTGCAATTGTAGATCGCACAATCGATACTATGCTAATGATCGAACTTGAATACATCGAGAAACAAAGAAAAAATCATGCTTTTGAAAGCGTTGATGGGCTTAGAGAGCATCTTCAAAAAGAAGATGAACAGAATCCATATCCTATTCCACACAATGAAATGCTCGCTTCCTTGAAAAAGGAAGGAATGGCTGGAATAATAGCGGTGATACCTGAAATAGGTATACACCCTGTAGGAGAAGATACAGGTCTCTATAAAGAAATCGATATCACTATGGTTAAGTTGATGGCAATATCAAGGCAGAAATTTGTGTTGGATCAGCTGGGCATCGACCTCCCTATTTTCTTGCAGAATCCAAAAACCGGTATTTTTGGATTCCCTCAGGCAGAACAAAACGATCTAATTGAGCAAGTTTTACATGATGCTAACCTAAAAGAGTTAGTGGTTGCTTACATGGCAGAGTACTTCCATAATAACTTATCTACTCAAGAAATCGAAAAAAGATTAGTTGCCTATTTGAATGAGTCTTATTCAGATCCCTCTTCAAGAGGAGTATAGGCAATGGTTTTTTGTAAAAAGAGTCTATTTTGAGGAAATCTCTGAAAAGGCTTTTTTCAGGGTTTCTACTTCTTTGGAAAGTTCTTGGATTTGTTGGATATATTCGCTGATTTTACGAAGCTGGACTTGTTGACGGTTATAATCTTCTATTGGCATGACAGGGCTTCCGGCATATTTTCCGGGTTTTGTCATGGATTTGCTGATTCCGCCACGTGTGGCAATCATGACATAGTCTGCAATTTCAATATGGCCTACGGCTCCTGCTTGGCCACCTAGAACCACGTTCCTTCCTGTTTTAACCGAGCCTGCAAGGCCTGATTGGGAGATGATAATGTTGTTGGGTCCTACTTGTACGTTATGACCAATTTGGACAAGGTTATCAATTTTAGAACCCTTAGAGATGAGCGTTTTACTAAATCTTGCTCTATCAATTGTCGTATTGGCACCGATTTCCACATCGTCTTGAAGAACGACACTGCCTAGTTGCTCTAGTTTCGTATGATCGCCTTTTGCATCAGTAGTATAACCAAAGCCGCATGAGCCGATGACGGCGCCTGGCTGAAGGATAACGCGGTCACCTAAGTGGCAGAGTTCTCTAACAACAGCGTGAGGGTGCAAATGGCAATTT
>JABEVM010000004.1 GCA_013041585.1 Chlamydiota bacterium | reverse complement strand
TCTTTTAGATAAGACTCTGTAAGTAACCTAGAAGCTGTTTGCCCTCGAAGCGAGGAGAAGAAAAAGCGTTTTCTTTTATCTAGTTTTAAAGCTAAAAGTACACATTGATTACAGAAGGAGCACTGATCATCAAAAAAAATGATGTGCTCTTTCATGTAAGCTGCACTTTCGGAGGATTTTTACGGATTTCATCAAATTGTTTAGCAAGCGCAATCGCCTCCTCATCGGAGCATTTGCCGCTATACATTTTCATCTTGATCTCTTCTCGCTCTTGCATCCAATTTCTTTGCAGAATTTTTTCTATCGTTTGTGTGAGCCCTTCTTCCGGCTTTTGTAAATTAATTTTTTTCTGCAAAATTTCTGCAACAAAAAGCCTATGTTCTTCTTTTTCTATAG
Organism: Chlamydiota bacterium; assembly: GCA_013041585.1. Taxonomy (GTDB): domain Bacteria; phylum Chlamydiota; class Chlamydiia; order Chlamydiales; family Rhabdochlamydiaceae; genus JABEVM01. The sequence continues at coordinate 7,521 of JABEVM010000004.1, read as the reverse complement.
CAATAGAAAAAGAAAGCAGATCACAAGGCTTATTCTGATTGTGACAATCCAAATAAAAAGAAAAGAGCTCTCTACAAACCTCTAAATGAAAATGCTCAGCTTTAAGATTTTGCTTAATCATCTCTACAAAGCGAGCTCCGCTATCCCCTATAAGGAAAAGCCACCGGAGCAGATCTCCCTCTAAGATTTTATCCGGGTCTACTTCAGCAAACCCCACTTTTTGACTTCTTTTCATCGGAGAGGATGAGTACTGATCATGTACTCCTAAAAGAGCTTCGGGAACCTCAGCAATGTGGGCAAGCTTACGAAGGCTCTCATAGACCATGACAGGGTTTTCCCATTCTTTGATTTTTTTGGTCATGATTTGCACGATCTCATTTTTTACTGCTGGAGAATCAAGGTTATGCCCCTTAGTGAGTCTTTTGTAGAAAAAATCTAAATATGAAATCGATTTTTGCAGTAGAGAAACAAAAGCATCTTCTCCCTCTTCTTTTAGGAAAGCATCCGGATCTTTACCGGAGGTAAGCTCCACAATTAAAACCTCTACACCTTTCTTTTGAAAAAGATGACCTATTTTAGACATGGCCTCTTGCCCTGCTTCATCTCCGTCCAAAGCTAGGTATACTTGCTTTGTACCGAGGTGCAAAAGTTCTTGCACATGTCCCTCACCAAAAGCGGTCCCTTGCCCCGCAACCGTGATCGTAAGACCTGCTTGAATCAAAGAAAGAGCATCGATCTGCCCCTCTACAATCAGAGCCCTTCTTTCTTTCACAATCCTCTTTCGGCAGTAGCTGAGTCCGAATAAAGTATGAGATTTTTTAAAAAGGAGTGTTTCGGGAGTATTGATATATTTGCCCCCAAAAGTTTCTTCTCGAATTTTACGCGCAGAAAATCCGATCACAGACCCCATAGCATCTCGTATGGGAAAAGTAATCCGATCGTAGAAAAAATCTCTTTTTTTTCCACTTTCACCGGTAGCTATCAGACCCGCTTCTTCCATAGTAGTATCGTCAAATCCTTTTTGATACATGTAGGTGCGGAAAAGACCATTTTTTCTGGAAGCAAACCCCACTTCAAAAAGAGTGATAAACTCTAGATCAACCCCTCTTTTATATAAATATTGCAGAGCTTCCTGACCTTCCCCGGTATGGAGTAAAAAAAAGTGATAGAAGGAAGAGGCTTCATGCAAAGCTTCTTTAAGAGCTTTTTTCTCTTGCCTATGGGTTTCTTCTTTTTCTTGTAATACGACTTGGAACCTCTCCGCCAAAGCTTCCACAGATTCCATAAAGTTCATTTTTAAATAATGCATATAGAAAGCGATTGCATCTCCATGCGCCCCACATCCAAAACAATGGTAATGGGAATCTCCCCTTTGCACGACAAAAGAAGGAGTCTTTTCATCATGAAACGGGCAACATGCTTTAAATGAGCTTCCAAAACGTTGGAGGGGTACGTGCGAGGAGATGATTTCTACAAGGTCGATTTTTTGCTTTAACGTTTCTAAACTTTCTTTTGTATACATCGCCATAAAAATTCCTAAACAAATAGGTATAAAAAAAATGCGCGTTCCGCTACCCTAGCCGAATACACCTTCATAGAGAAAACTTGTTATGGAATCCTCTTCAGACAGCCTATCTCCTAATTCTAAAGCTCCGGATCTATCACAAGCTCTTCTGCAAAAAGTTTGTCAGACGGCTATCATGCCTTCCTCTCAAACCGATGCACCTTCCCTTGCTACCAAAAAAGTGGAAGAGAGCAGCAAGAAAGAACTCGGTCAGCTCAGGGAGAAGATCAACCACGTCATGACTTCCTATCTAATGACGGTCTTTGAGCTCAAGCAAACCGTACAAGAAGTCAGCATGCCTCCTTCCCGTTTAAAAAACAAGACAGCAAGTCCCAAGACTCTCGAAGAAATTCAATCTAATCTTACAAATCTTGCGAAAGATTTAGAGCTTCTCATTCAATGGGGTCAAGGTAGCTTGATCCAAATTCAAAAGGCTTTGGAGGAACTTCCTTCTAATGATACAAGTGCTCCGCCTAAATCTATACAAGAGCCTTCCCATAAAGAAAATACTCCCTATAAGTTATTGAAAAAATTATTCTTTTTTCGCAAAAAAAAATAACAAATGCAACTTGTTATTACATTTTTTGAATCTACTTTGCTTTCGAGCTGATTCTTCTTTAGCAAACTCTCCTACATAACATAAGATCTCGATTTTCCCTTGCAATCCGAAAAAGATCTTGTGATAATCGCGTCTACAACACATTTTTCATCTTTGTATTTTTATGACAGATTCTTCTCTAGATAATAAGATTTCTCCGATGATGGCGCAGTGGCATGCTTGTAAAGAGGAAGCCAAAGACGCTCTTGTATTATTTCGATTGGGAGACTTTTACGAAGCTTTTTATGAAGATGCTCATACTCTTTCCAAAGAGCTAGATCTTACTCTTACAAAAAGACAAGATATTCCGATGAGCGGCATCCCTCATCACACAAGCGAAGGCTACATCGATAAAATGCTCGCAAAAGGGTACAAAATTGCCATCGTTGAACAAACGGAAAATCCCAAAGATGTGAAAGGATTAGTAAAACGAGAGATCGTACGGATTGTAACTCCCGGTACCGTTGTCAACTCTCATCTACTCTCAGAAAATTCGAACAACTACATTCTCTGTCTTAGCAAGATAAATGCTTCTTTTGGAATCGCCTTTCTTGATCTTACCACTGCAGATTTCAGAGTGCAGCAGCTAGAAAATGAGCAAGATCTTCTCGATGAACTCGCACGCCTTCGTCCCAAAGAGATCATCGTATCGGAAAAATGTCACAAAAATCATAAAAATTTTCTTGAAAAACTTCCCGAATACTTCCCTTGTCTATGTACGATCAGAGAGGAGTGGCATTTCGAGCATCGCAGCGCGCTGCAAACACTGCAGAAACATTTCAAGGTCCATAGTTTAGATGGATTTGGAATGCAGGAGATGACGACAGCAATTAACTCCGCAGGAGCGCTCCTTCTCTATGTTCACGATGAGCTCTATTTTCCAGTAAACCATATTACTAAAATCAGTATCGAAAACTCAGCTGAATATATGTCACTTGACCAGTCTACTCAGAGGCATCTTGAGATTACAGAACCGCTTAACCAAAGACATACTCATGCAACGCTTCTGCACCTTTTAGATAAGAGTTCAACTCCTATGGGAGCTAGGCTGCTCAGAAAATGGCTCACGCACCCCCTACTCTGCGCAAAAAAAATAAATAAGAGGCTAGATGCAGTCGAAGCTTTTATGCAATCAGATAGCATGAGGAAAAATCTTTCGTTGCGAATCCAGCAGGTACGCGATCTAGAAAGATTGATCATGAAGATTGTAACCTCTTTTGCAGGCCCTAGAGATTTTCTTTCTCTCTGTATTTCTCTAGAGCAAATCCCAGAGTTGATCGCAATTTTAGAAAATACTCCGTGCCGACTTCTCTCTGATCATAGAGCTAAGCTGCATGACTTAAGCAAACTTACCAAAGAAATGCGAAGGGCCCTTTTAGAGACCTGTCCTTTACATCTAGGAGATAGTAGGACATTCAAAGAAGGGTATTACACCGCCTTAGATGAGCTCTATGAACTGCAGGCAAATTCTCACAAGTGGATTGCTTCTTATCAAAATACTCTAAGAGAACAGACAAATATTAAAACTCTGAAAGTGGGTTTTACAAAAGCTTTTGGCTATTATATCGAAGTAAGTAGAGGCCAAGCTGAAAAAATGCCTCCCAATTTCCAAAGAAGACAAACACTTGTCAATGCAGAGCGTTTTATTTCTCCAGAGTTAAAAGAATATGAGTATAAAGTTTTAACAGCGGAAGAAAAAATCTCTTATCTGGAAAAAGAACTTTTTGAATCTCTACGAAAAAACATCACAAACCTTCAAAAAGAGATTCAAGAGACTGCAGAATCTGTTGCGAATATCGACTGTCTCCTTTCGCTAAGCCAAGTAGCTCTTACCTATAACTATACTAGACCTTTAGTTGATGAAACAGACGCCTTTACCATCAAAGAAGGCAGACATCCTGTTGTAGAAGCCTTTGCACAAAAAGAAACATTTATCCCTAACGATGTCTATTTTGATGAAGCCCAAAAACTCCATCTGATTACGGGACCAAATATGGCGGGCAAATCTACATACTTAAGGCAAGTAGCGCTTATTGCGATCATGGCGCAAATCGGATCAATGGTACCAGCTGCCGAAGCGCACATCGGTATCATCGACAAAGTTTGCAGTCGAATCGGGGCCAGCGATGACCTATCAAGGGGAAAATCTACTTTTATGGTAGAAATGACAGAAACTGCTACGATTTTACATACGATCTCTTCTAAATCTCTTGTCATCCTCGATGAAATCGGAAGAGGAACAAGCACGTACGATGGGATTTCCATTGCTTGGGCGGTAGCAGAATTCTTACTTACTACAACTAATAAAAATGCGAAAACTTTGTTTGCAACCCACTATTGGGAATTAACTGAGCTAGAAGAAAAAATTCCAGGTGCTGTCAATTACAACGTAGCTGTCCATGAATCTGAAGAAGGGATCACCTTCCTTCATAAGATTGTACGAGGAGGAACGGATAAAAGTTATGGGATCCATGTAGCCAGATTAGCAGGTCTTCCCGCTTCCGTCATTAAGTCTGCGCAAGAGATGTTAGCTAAAATTGAGACTGGGGCCAAAAATCCTGTGTTTGAAAAAGGTAAATTGCCAAAAACGAAACAGCTAAACCTCTTCACAAACTCTTCCGAGGATAAAAAAACACAGGCTCTGACCGAACAGGTCCTGGCAGAACTTGCCAAAATCGATCCCAACCATCTCACTCCCTTAGAAGCTTTCAGTAAAATCGTGCAATGGAAAAAAATCATTTCCCCTAGCTAGGAAAATCTATGTTCGATCCAAAGAAAATCGATCTCTTTCCCTCTCAACCCGGCGTTTACATGATGAAAAATAGCAAGGGAGAGATTATCTATGTTGGAAAAGCAAAAGATATCAAATCTAGGGTAAAACAATATTTTGTCCACGGCAGAGATACAAGGGCCATGATCCCTGTGCTGCTTGAACAAATCGAGCTTATCGATACCCTTATTGCTTCTTCTGAAAAAGAGGCTCTTCTTTTAGAGAATACGCTCATCAAAAAGCATCAGCCTAAGTTCAATGTCCTGCTCAAAGATGATAAAACTTTCATCGGTCTTTTTGTGAATAATAAAAACCCTTGGCCGGCAATCAGGCTCATTCGTTATAAAGGCGCTCCTCCTAAAGACGGACTATATTTTGGGCCTTATACAAGCGCACTTGCTGCAAGAGAGGTACTTGAACTTTTACAGCGACTTTTTCCTCTAAGACAATGCTCTGATAGCGAACTACAAAAACGCACTCGTCCTTGCATCCTTTATTCTATCAAAAAATGCATTGCCCCCTGTGTGAAAAAATGCTCTAAAGAAGAGTACGACTCGTTTGTGGACGGCGCTGTCCAATTCCTAAAAGGAAAGAACCAGGATATTGTTAAAAAACTCTCGATCGACATGCAGATGGCCTCCGAAGCTTTAGAGTATGAAAAGGCTGCAGCATACCTTCATACAATACGGCAAATTGAAGCTATTTCAAGTCCCGAAAACGTGTTGTGGAAAGCCTATGGCAAGGACTGTGATGGGATAGGACTATATCGCAGCGGCTCCGATGTCACCATTTTCCAGCTTCTTTTGCGAGAGGGAAAACTCGTAGGTTCCAACCACTATAATTTTTCTCATGTTGCAGGAGAGGATTCTGAACTGCTTTCATCTTTCCTCTTGCAAAATTATAAACTCACGCAAAACTTCTCCGAAGAAATCATCCTTCCTATCTCTCTTCCAGATCAAGACATCATTGAAGAAATCTTTTTTGAAATGCATAAAAAGAAGATCCGTCTTCTTCATCCGACAAAAGGAGAAAAAAGAAAGATCATCGACCTTGCTGAAGAAAATGCCAAAGCGGTCTTCACTCAGCAAAAATCTGACATAGATCAAAAAGAAAAACTTCTCCTTGACATGCAAGAAAAGTTCCATCTGAACGCATATCCAAAACGCATAGAATGCTTCGACATCTCCCATATCTCAGGTAGTGACACAGTAGCTTGCATGGTAGCTTTTACGGAAGCGGACCGAGATACAAAAAGAATGCGCTATTTCCATATTAAGAACATACAGGAGAGCGACGACTATGGCGCCCTTCGTCAAGCTCTTTCAAGACACTTAACTAAAGCGAAAGAAAAAGAAGATCTTCCCGATCTTCTCATTATCGATGGCGGAAAAGGGCAGTTGCAAGTGGCTCTGGACATATTGCAAGAGCTCGATATTATTTCCGTAGATGCGATAGGCATAGCTAAAGACGAATCGAGACATGATAAAGGGATGACACAGGAAAAGGTTTTTATTAAAGAGAGAAAAGACCCTATTTTGCTCGATTCCAGGTCTCCCCTTCTATTCTTCCTGCAAAAAGTACGTGATGAAGCGCATAGGGTTGCGATTGGTTTCCATCGAAGAAAAAGACAAAAGAGGATGATCACAAGCTCTTTGGACGGTATTTCAGGAATTGGCCCTAAGAAGAAGAAAATGCTCCTGACTCATTTTGGTAGCGTCAGAAAACTGGAGCAGGCATCGATCGAGGATTTACAAAAGGTAGAAGGACTTTCTAAAAAAGATATTTCTACTCTTCTAGAATTTATTAAAAGTCGACGTAAAGATCTCATCTTATAATCTTTTTTCGCTGGTTTCCCTGTCTATAAAGTATCAATATGCTCGAACTCAAAGCTCAGCTGAATTCTGCAAATTTTGCAGCAACCAAAATCTCGTTTGCAATTTTTCAAGCATTTCCTCATCGCTTAGTGCATCTTCAGTCTCACCTATTTCTTTATTCCTTTTATCGCTGCTAAGAGGGGGCATCTCAAATTCTTTTCGGGCCATCTCGCCAAACCCTTCTATTATTATCCAGTCTCCGTCTTCTTTAAGATATGAATCTATTTCTGAAAAGTCTTCATGAGTGACGCCAGGTCTCATTACAAATTTCCTTTCAAATTCTTCTGGATCCATCCCGAGAGCCTCACTCATTATCTGCCTATCTACTTCTTTTTCAAGATGTACTAAAATCATTCCTCCCATAACAGGAAATAAAGCAATAAACCCTCTTTTAATGTCATGTAGCTCTATGTAAAGTGAATTTCTTAAAGACGGACTTGTTTCCCTATATACAAATAATTGTCCTAGCAACGCAATCGCATAAATAGCTGAGAGGATAACACCTTTTGTGAATCTGATACTACCGGTGACTGTTCCAATAAACCACACCTTATCCAGATCTCTTAAAGTTAGTTGATTTTCAGCACATTTCGCATTGATCATCATTTCGCATTCCAAATCATCTAGATCATCGGACGTATCGCACCCAAAAAACTGTTCGGTGCTGTAGAGCCCACCACCTAGGTCAAATGAATTTATAGTCATCATAATTAAC
>JABEVM010000036.1 GCA_013041585.1 Chlamydiota bacterium | reverse complement strand
TCTCACATCTTTTCCAATCTCGTGAACTTCACCGAGCATTTCGTGTCCAAGAATAAGATGTTCTTCTCCTGGGGGTGGGGCTGCTCTTTTCTTTTCCATCATTTCACGATCACTACCACAAATACCGACTCCGATCACTTTTATTTTTACTTCATTAGAATGTGTAATCTTAGGTTCTGGATGGTCTATGAGTTTCAATTCCCCACTTTTTGGAAATAATGCGATGGCTTTCATTCGAAGTCCTCTAAAAATCATTAAGTAACTTTTTTTATATATGAGTAATATTTGCTTATGTGTCAACGGATAACCTTTCAGTACAGTTCTAACTTTTTTGCACTTTGGGAAATTACTCAGCTACTTGTATCAAAAGCCTATAATGCCGACTCAACAGTATGAAGAGCCAATCACAAAAATGAGAATAGTATCTCCTTGTTCTTGACTCAGATCCCAAAAAATCTATCGCCCGTACCAGGCTATTCTCTATTTTCAGCAAAGTTTGTGTTTGTTAAAAAAAAGATAAACTCATATACCAAGATTTAATGAGAATTAAAATCGTTTTTATAAAAACACTAATAACAATGAAAAAATTAGAAAACAAACTACTTTTACAACGTCAGATACTTGGACCCTCTCAACAAAATTTTTATGGAGATATGTATGGTAGAATTTCGTCGTCTTAACCACGTGACGATAAATGTTCCTGAAGGACAAGAAGAAAAAGTTCGATGGTTTTATGGGACCGTTCTTGGTCTAAAGGAAGTTCCGAGACCCCCGGTCTTAAATGAAGTATACGTTCTAATTTGGTATCAGATTTTAGATATTTTGCTACACATAGACTTCTCTCCTCCTTTTGTCAAAACTGTTGAAAGCCGCCATCCGGCATTTGAAGTCAAAAATATTGCAGCAGTAAGAAAGGAATTCGAACAAAAAGGTGCAGATATTCGAGAAGCTGTGGTTATTCCAGATCGAGATCGATTTTATATCGTAGATCCCTTTGGAAATTACATGGAAATCATTGAAATGCATGTGGATCAAAAAAATAGATGATCTGGATCTTATTTTTTTTAGTCTCCTTTGGACCATTCACTGCATTTCTTATCACTCCAGCTTTTCCTGCGATCGCACACTATTTTGCAATTTCAGAATCGCATGCGCATCTTATGATAACCGGCTATCTTTTAGGATATGCTTTCGGTATTCTTCTTTATGGACCCATAGCAAATAGAATAGGCCGGAAAAAAGGGATTTTTGTAGGGCTTGGACTTGCAGTTTTAGGAACGCTTTTATGCCTTTTGGCACCTTCCTTCAACTTCTTCGTGTTTGGGCGAATCGTGCAGGCCCTCGGAACTGCGGGAGGCTTCCAAATCACTTTCACGCTGATCGGAGATCGCTATAAAGGAGGAGATGCATCTAGAATACTTGCTATAGTATTGCTTTCATTTTCGGCAACGCCGGGTATTGCAACTTCCATTGGCGGATATTTAACAGAGAATTATCTATGGAAAAGCAATTTTATATTTCTTATAGGATATACAACCTTTCTAGTAATTTTATCTCTTTTTTTACCAAGAAAAGAGCCTGCTATTGATAAACAAGCCCTTTCTTTGAATCGCATACTTCAAGGATATGGAGCCCAATTCAAAAACAGATTTCTGCTAATCAATGCGGCTTTAATGGGAATAAGCACAGGGATCATTTATATTTTTGCAGCTGAAGCTCCGTTTCTGGCCATTGAATTGATGAGAATAACCCCTGCAATATATGGATATCTCAACATCATTCCTTCTGTCGGAATGATTATTGGATCCCTTTTATTGATAAAGATAGCAAAAAAATTCAGTCCTCAACTCATCCTCTTCTTTGCAATTCTTGCCTCCCTAACAGGGATAGTGGCAATGGGATTGTTGCTAAAACAGGGATTTTTAAATGAATGGAGTCTTTTTTTGCCATTCGCATTTTCCCAAATAGGCAATGTGATTATATTTCCTGTAGCTTCTGCAGAGGTGCTTTCAAAAATGCATGACAAGTCATACGCTTCTTCTACTATGCAATTTTGCAATATTGGCCTTGCGACTCTTTTGACATGGATTGTCGGTGCAACTTTTTCCAAAGTACCTATCTCCCTTCCCATCGTTATGGGAGTACTTTCGATCATTATGGTGATGCTATGGCTGTTTCTCAAAGTTTCAGGTGCATCTCAGAAAGAGTAGAGCAGTTTGTTTTTTCATTGATAAAACCCCTCATTTACATCGTGAGTAATCAAATACTCTTACGAGAAACATTTCCCTATCAAAGCGGGATTTTGCTCTCATTTTCTCTTGATGAGTAATTTATTATTCACTATAGAAAATTCTAGTTATACAAATAGATCGATGAAATCTCTCCAAAAGAAAAAGGCCTATGAAAACGATCCACTCAAAAGAATATGAAAGACTCTCAAACAATTCGCAAGAACCTGTGCCTTTTTGGTACAAATGGGGGCCTTATGTGTCTGAAAGATCATGGGGGACCGTAAGAGAAGATTACAGTTGGAATGGAGATGCTTGGGCCTATTTTCCTTTTGATGAATCACACCGAAGAGCCTATAGATGCGGAGAAGATGGAATTGCAGGGTGGTGTGACCGCTATCAAATCATGGTATTTTCCCCAGCCTTTTGGAACGGAAAAGATCCTATTTTAAAAGAGAGACTCTTTGGACTTTCTTCTCCCGAGGGGAATCATGGCGAAGATGTTAAGGAATGTTACTATTATCTTGACGGAACACCTACGCATTCCTACATGAAATATCTTTATAAATATCCTCAAGCAGAATTCCCTTATCGCCAATTGAAAGAAGTAAATGCGCAAAAAAGCTCAAAAGATCCAGAGTTTGAACTTGTAGATACGGGCGTTTTTGCAGATAACCGCTATTTTGATATCGTGATCGAATATGCGAAAGCCTCCAATGAGGACATTTGCATACGAATTGAAGCCTTTAATCGCGGCCCAGATACGGCTCCCTTGCATATTTTGCCCCAGCTCTGGTTTCGCAATCAATGGTCCTGGTCAAAAACACCCTTTCCTCAGCCTATCATTACAAATGATTCCAGAAATCAATCTGCACTTTGTCTTTTAGCTGATGATACAAAGCTTATTTCTTCACCCCACCTCGCATTCGACTATCACTTAGGAAAACGCTATCTTTATGGAACTGCTGGAGCTACCCCTCTTTTCACAAACAATGATACTCCTGCAGCGGAGCCAAGCTATTATAAAGATGGATTCCATCGTGCAATCATCAATAAAGAAAAGACGGTCAACCCTGAAGAAAAGGGAACAAAGGCCTGTTTACATTATTTCTTCGAATCTGTTCCTGCTCAAGGATCAGTAGTCATCCATCTGAGGCTAACCAATCAGCCTATGAGAAATGCCCTGCAAGATGTCGATCAGGTAATTGCTCTACGAAAAAAAGAGAGCGATGAATTCTACGAAACAATCCATCCCCCTAAAGCAAGCGCCGATGAAAAATTAATACAAAGGCAAGCTCTAGCAGGAATGCTTTGGACAAAGCAATTTTATCTCTTTGATGTAAATGAGTGGCTCGAGCCAGAGCATCCTCCTCACGACATTCATTATGCTCGTCAGAACATTCGCAATACGCATTGGCGCCATCTCAATAGCATGCGCGTGCTTTCGATGCCTGATAAATGGGAATATCCGTGGTTTGCAGCATGGGATTTAGCTTTCCATTGTCTTACACTTGGTCTTGTCGATATTGAATTTGCCAAAGATCAACTATGGCTTCTCCTTTTTGATCAATTTCAACACCCCAATGGAGCTATACCTGCCTATGAATGGGAGTTTTCTGATTTAAATCCTCCTGTCCAAGCTTGGGCGGCTTATCGTCTATACAAAATGCAAAAAGACAAATTCGGCATAGAGGATCGAGCTTTTCTAAAAAAATGTTTTTTCAAACTCCTCATTAACTTCACGTATTGGGTCAACAAAGTTGACAAATCCGGTTGTAACGTTTTTGAAGGAGGATTTTTAGGTCTTGATAATATTACCTTGATTGACCGCTCAAAAACTTTTGAAGAAGGGGCCACCCTCAAACAATCCGATGGAACGGGATGGATGGCGATGTTCTCGCTTAATTTGATGCAAATCTCATTAGAGCTAGCCAAAGAAGATCATTCTTATGAAGCCATGGGGGTTAAATTTTTCCAACACTTTGTCTACGTAGCTCATGCAATGAGACAAATGGGAAATAAACAGTTTAACATGTGGGCTGAAGAAGATGGATTTTTCTATGACGTTCTTCTCTACCCTGATGGAAAATTTTCAAGGTTCCGAGTACGTTCCTTAGTGGGTCTTATTCCTCTTTATGCCATTGAAACATTAGGTGAAAAAGAACTAGATAATTTCCCAGAATTTAAAAAAAATTTCCTTTGGTTCCTGAAAAATCGAAAAGATTTAGTAAGCGTATGCGTCCTTCCTACTACCGTAGAAAATCGCAAACAATATGTACTCACTTTAGTAGATGAAGAGCGGTTAGGAAGAATTTTGCGCTATCTATGGGATCCTCAAGAATTCCGCTCCTCCTTTGGTATACGAAGTCTATCGAAATTCCACGAGAACAATCCCTTTTTCTATAAAGACATGCAAGTGGGATACGAACCAGGAGAATCAATCGTTAGAATCAAAGGAGGAAACTCGAATTGGAGAGGTCCAATTTGGTTCCCAACCAATTACTTACTCATCGAGTCTTTAAAAGTTTTCTCTTCCGCATTCGGCCCCATGTTCAAAATTGAATCGCCAAATGAAAAGCCTGTAGAGATCGAAGAAATCGCAAGATATTTTGCAAATGGGTTAATTTCCCTGTTTACTTTAGATGAATCGGGAACGCGTCGTTCCCTTTCTTCCTTTCCTTTGAGCAAGGACCCTAATTTTATCAACAATGTCCTTTTTCATGAATACTATCATGGAGATACGGGAAAGGGGCTTGGCGCCTCTCATCAAACGGGATGGAGTGGTCTTGTAGCTAACTTAATTGATGAATTTAGACGATAGGAAGAAATTGCCTCTCCTTTTGTTTATGTCCGAATTTTCATAAATTCGGCTATTTCTAGAGATTTTCTACAGCAAAAGCAAGTTTAAAGAGCCCTACCTAAGGACTGTCCAAGTAGCCCTCTGGTTTCTATATGATTTTTCGATGACTCTACTAAATCCGCATCAAATTCGATTCTATCTTTTTCAAAAAGCAAAATAAGACTTGAGCCGCCAAACGAGAAAAAACCTTTTTCTTCTCCTTTTTCGTTCATTTTTCCAGAGGTGAAAGTTTGCTCGATACTTCCCACATAGGTAGCACCTACTTCTATGTAGAGAACTTTCCCGAATACCGCAGAAGTAAGCTCTGTGATCATCCGTTTGTTTTCGCTGAGTATGGAAATATTTTTTCGGAGCGCAATTGGGTTAACTGAATAAAGAGGCCCGTTAATCAGCTTGGGCTGAGAGGCTATGCAGCTAAAAGGAAAATGAAATCTGTGATAATCTACAGGACAAAGCCTTGCCATAACAAGACC
>JABEVM010000035.1 GCA_013041585.1 Chlamydiota bacterium | reverse complement strand
TTCATATGGAGTATTAAATTTTTCCTTTACTTTCTCAACATTGTCATTTTCCCAAGAAAACTTGTGGTCCCCGTCATGAGTTATGTCGTCCCATTGTATGGTGTTTGCGTAAAGATTTTCTTTAACTATTGCAAAGCTTAAGTCAGCCATTCTTTTGAGTTCGAGCTTTTCTAAAGAGGAAAGCTCTTTTCTAAGAATGCGTAAGGGATTATCGAATAGGATATGGATCGACATCCCAATCAGCATGATCGCGATCATGACTTCGAGAAGAAGATAAGGTGATTTCTTTCTAAAAAAAGTTTTTTTACACATGCGATCTATGAATTATAAAGAGAAATTGTCGATAGATGAGGGTTTTTTGGCAACTTATATGACTTTATTCTTATTAATAGAGAGATATTGTAAGCAAAATTTGACTAGATATAGCAAATAAGGGTATTCTATATGACATATAATCTAGGCATTTTATGGAAATACAAACAAAAGCGCTCTACAACCTACTTTGCAGTAACTGGAAACAGAACCCACGCATTGCTGTAAAGCCTTGGCAAGTAGAAGATTATAGAAGTATTCCTATGGAAGATCTTTGGCAGAGACTAAAACTTCTGGGGATCGACCTTGATGAGAAGCGCTTTCGTGTTTATGTCGAGAATTGCGATAATCCTGAAGAGCTTGTCGAGTGCCTGTGGCTTGAAGATGACGACTTAGAAGGTCAAGACCACGCTTATCTTACTCTATTTGAACTCTGGAGACGACTTTTCCCAAAGAAGCAGTCTCTATCCTTATTTTGCGACGAACTCGATCATCGTATTGATCTATATGACGAGAATGTTGATGGAGCGGAAGAGTTGGTCCAAGAGGCTTTATCTGAGCTCGAAGATACCCTCGATCAAAACGTGGATCATGGAGTGACTCCCAAAGACGTTTTTGCGACAATTATGACCTATTGTGCGCATGATTTGGAAAGTTTTCTTAATGACTTTATCGCGGAACAGATCGATGCGGAAAACGATATATATGCCTCAGAGCTCATCGATGGTTTTATCGAGTATGTACAAGATGAAAAATGGTTTGATTTCCTGCGTATAAGGCTTCTTTTTATGGTGGACGAGCAAAAAGCCGGGATGGTTTTACGAAGACTATTAGAGCAACTCCAAGAAGAGCCTAACCTGGATCTGCTTTTAGAGATTGCGCAGTTTTTAGTTCATGCAGAAGATGAAGGTCTTTTTTTCCAGGTGATCAAACAGAGCATAGGCCTCATCAAAAAAGAAGAAGATTTTCAAGATCTCTTATCTATCGTAGCTGACTACTATCGCTGCCTTGATAAGGAAAAAGAAGAATCTACGATTCAGAAGATTCTGGATAAACGCTTATCTCTTCAAAAAAGTGCAGAGATTGCAAAAGGAGATCCGGATTTTACCTTTCTTCAATCTCATCTAGAAGAAGTTATTTCTTCAAACTTTCAAGATCTATAACGTGTTTTGGAACAAAATCCAAGTAGTCGCAAGAGGCTAAGATATATTCTACCCCTCGGATTTTTCCAAACATTGGCTTTGTTTTATCTATGCTATGCAAATGACCAAATACGCAAAAATCAATTTTATGATTCTCTAAAATTTGAGAAGTTCTAGACGGCTGTAAGGTTGCATCAATGGGAGGATAATGAGTGAGAGCTATACGTAAGATCGCATCTTTTGGCATTTGAGATAGGCTGAGCTCCAGTCTTTGTAGCTCTCTCGCAAATATCTTTTCCGCCGCAGTTTTTTCTTCTTCCTGAGAGATTGTTTTCACTCTTTGGCGTTCATTTTTTTGGAAATGGATATAATCTTCAAAACTATATTCGGGAGTATCCCAAAGTCTTGTCCCTCCGATTGCAACTCCATTCCATACAAAGACATTATTATGAATGCAGTGAAGTGATGATGGCATGCTTTTAGAAAGCTTGCTTAAGGAATCCCACCAATAATCATGATTTCCTTTGATGAGAACTTTCGTTCCTGGAAGCTTATCTAGCCAGGTCAAGTCAATTAATGCCTCTTCAAGACGCATGGCCCAAGAAATATCCCCTGGTATTAGGACTAAGTCGTCATCACGAATGAGCCTTTTCCAATTGTCTTGCATTTTTTGCGTATAATTGTCCCAAAGGGGGCCGAAGACTTCCATGCTTTTCGCGGCATTATGAAAAGAGAGATGAGGATCTGATAAAGCCCAAATATGCATTTACAAGGTGAAACCGTTAGGAATCTTTGTTCCTGATGTGACGATGATAATTCCATTACGGATAAAAATTCTATCGCTAACATCGTCATGCTCTAGATTTTTTTTGTTGATGAGCGTGACATCGTTTCCAATACTTACGTTCTCATCGATGATGGCTTTTACGATATGGCAGTTTTCTCCAATCGTACAGGAACTGCTTTGTGGATGATGATTGCCGGTAATGATCGAATGGGAAATTGTTGTCCCCTTTTTAATGTAGGACTGGGGGCCGATGATACTATTTTCGATGGTTTGAGCTTCAATGATGCTACCAGGACTAATTAAAGATTTATGAACGAATGTATTGGAAATCTTCGGTTGGGGCAGGTATCTAGGGATTGTGAAGATAGGTCGTGTTACATCATAGATATTTAAACAGTTTTTGCCATCCATGGTAAGGGCTATGTTTGCTTCATAATAAGATTGGATTGTTCCGATGTCCTCCCAATAACCTTCATAGATAAAAGCGGAAGTTTTTCCTTTTTTAATTTGGATCGGGATCAGATTTTTCCCAAAATCATCCCCTTCTTCTTTTAATAAATCGATAAGGGCTTGTTTTTTGAAAATATAAATTCCCATTGAACCAAGATACTTCGCTTCTTGTTCTTCTGGTTTTTTAGGGAGTGCGAAATTTTCTAAAATTTGAGGATCCGTTGGTTTTTCAATAAAGTCGACAATTTTACGAGATTCATCAATCTTTAGAAGCCCCAGGCGATGGGTTTCTTTTCTATCGACAGGCAGTGTTGCGACGACAAGGTCTGCATCTTCTTTTTTTGCAAAGGAAAGCATTTCAGAGTAGTCCATCTGATAGAGCTGATCGCCTGAAAGGATCAAAAAATATTCTGCAGAGGTATTTTTCAAGATTTGTATATTTTTTCGTACTGCATCGGCAGTTCCGTGATACCACTGCTTTTCATAAGAGCTTTGTGCAGAAGAGGTAAGAATTTTAATTTCGCTATTTGGGAATCGATTCGTTGAGTAGGCGGATTGGATGTGAGATTCCACGCTTTTTGGTAAGTGTTGCAAAATGATGTAGATTTGATCGATGCCCGAATGCAAAGAATTTGAAATAGGGATATCTACAAGGCGATATC
>JABEVM010000034.1 GCA_013041585.1 Chlamydiota bacterium | reverse complement strand
TTTGCATAGGTTCCGTCTTTTGCGTATTTTTTTAGTCCTTCTTTTAGACTTTCGACGGCTCCAATCATCAGCTGGGAAGAATATTCTTTATGGCTTACTTGCAGATTGGCAATTACGTCGTCAATACAAGAGTTTCTTCCATGCTGAAGCCATGTTTTTTTCACAATAGAGCTGAGTATGTCAGATCGTTCTTTATCGATTTTGTGATTTGGCATAGCCATTGTAGCGATCATAGATGAGACCATTTCCAGGGAAGCGTTCAAAGAATCCATATCTACGTTTTCTGGAATGGCTTGGAAGGGATTCAGGTTTAATCTGCTTTTTTCAGAAAATTCTAAAAATTGTCCAGAGAGCAAATGGCAGAGTTTTTCAAAGCTTCTTCCTAAGTCTAAGATGTACACCCTTCCACCTTGAGCCATATGATTTAAAATCATCTCTTGCATAAGGACAGATTTTCCTGATCCTGATGGGCCTATAACTATTGTGTTAAAGTTACCATCCGTTTGGAAAGGATCCCACCCGCATAATTGTCCTTTACGCCCCCACAAAAGCATTCCTTGCGTAGAGTTTCCCCAATATTCCCCTACTATTGGTACTAAACATCCTGATTCCGAAGTGATTGTTGTGCGAATGTTACGCAATCTTTTTAGACTTTTTATATAGGAGGCTTCTTCTCCCCAACTCATGGGTAGGGAAGATATGAAATCAGGCAAATGAACGAAGTTGTTTTCCCTTAATTTGAAGCCACTCTTTTGAAACAAAGCTACAAGAGCAGATTCTCCTTGAAGATGATGCTCAGAATCTCCAAAAAGCCCGCAACTTAATCTAGTTTCTATGAATTTTTCCCCATCCATAATCTTGCGTTTAACAGAAAGATGTTCTTCATATTCTTTGGGCAGGTTGGGTAACATTCTTACAAGAGAGGGAAACTTTATTTGGTGACCAAGTGTTCTGGTTTTGGCTGATAAACTCATTTCGATTTTTTCTGACTGAGGAAAATGGATTCCATAATGGATATAGAACGGAGAAGGGATACGATAGGACTTGTTTAGGAAATCTCCAACAAGTTCCCCCATAAGCCCTAAACACCAACTATCGGGGTAATCTGTAACTTCGTAGGATTTAAAATGAGCTTTCCTATTTTTCCCGTGAAAAATCAAATGCTTATCTTTAATTTCTAAAGCTGTTCCCGGAAGACACATTTGTTTTGACAGCCATGTATTCTCTTCCCGTTTTCTTCTAGTGTTTACTTCTTTGTTTTGTACTGATACGGCGACCACCGAGATGATTTCAATAAGTTGTGTTGGAGCTACTTCAAGAGCTGAAGTAATGCGATTAAATACTTCAAGGGCCTTTTGTTTTTTTTCACGAAGTCGGCTTATTACAAATCTAGGGTCTTTCTTGTTGTTTTTTGATTCACTGTAGCTAAATATAAAACGAAAGATTCTTGGCGGAGTTTCTCCAAATGCTTGGTTTTTCAAAAACTGTTGTTTTTTTAGGGCAATTTCTTTGAAAATATCCCCCTTTTGAATCCTCGGCCTAGACCAGAGATCCATAAATCGGTCAATCCTGTGATCAGCAAATAAAAAACATTGAATACAGGATCCTTCTTCTCCGATCTCCCTAATTAAAGAGGTTATTTCATTTTCTGCTTGTTCGGTTCCTCCAATTAATGGAATTGCTTCTATTACGAAACCTGTACTGCTCTTGTTTTCATAAATTTTATTTTCTTCATCATAGGTTCGATAAAATAAGACGTCTGCAAGGTAATTGGGATCTAGAGTATCGGAGAATTGAAAAGAGTCTTCTTTTATAGAATCTATATCAGTTGATTCTCCGAAAAAATGCGCAAGTGTTTGGCCTAGTTTTTGAACAGGATTCATTTTTTTCCCTCTTTTAGTTCTGTAGCAAGAACAAGCTCTCCATTTTCATTTTTGACTAAGAAATATCTTTTTTTAGATTTGTTTGTTGTTCTTACCCCTTTTCCTTTTTCTCTTTCCCTCAGAAGGGCCGCTGTAGCCTGATTTTCTACAAAAACATATTCCTCTTCTTCTTTCTCTACGATCATATCTACAACTTGATTCACCGATTTACACCCGACTCCCTTGCCAGCTGGACAGTCAAAATTATTGTTATATATCCCACAGGAAGAGAAAAAGAGAGCCATATACAGAAATCTTTTTTTCATAGGGGAGCCTTTTTAGAGATTTTCTGTTTCGCTAGGTTTTCCAGCTGTCTTTTGATAAATTTCGTGTCTGGAAATGCATCGTATATTTTGCCATTAATCTCAACGGTTGGAATGTCTTGTACAAAATCGGGTTGTTTTAAATACAACCTAGCATTTTGGTATGCTTTTGTTGTTTTGATTCCCTCTAATTCATTTAAGTTCTGTATGGGCTTGCCTAATGCTTGCATTGTTATCTGCAAGATTGAAGTGGCATTTGTTGCCTCGAAAACCTTTTGCTCGTATAGGGTTTCAATGACGGTCTCCAAAAACGTAATTTTTTCTTTTTCTGTGAGCTTTTCTAAGCAAACCATCGCTTGTAGCGTTAGAAGATCTGCTGGATTAGGGTGGAAGGCCCAAAAAGCTTTTCTCGTATCAATGAATTCTTTTTGAATAGGCTTAAAGTCTTGGATAAAACATTTAATGCAATCGGGGCAGCTAAGAGAAAAATACTCAGTAACCTTAGCTTCTGCTTGAGGATCTCCATATTTCACTAGGTATTCCGAAGGGAGTTTTTCCATTGAAAAAATAGGAGAGAATGCAAATAGGAAAGCTAAAAATAGAGATTTATTCATTTCGAGCCTCTTTTAATTTTAAAGCGCGCTCGTGATCTAGCTTTTTTTTAAGATCTTTTTCACCTAATTTTACTGTTTTTAAAAAAACAACATCTACAACTCGCCCTGCTGCCATTTGAATTACAGGTTGCAGTTGTTCTGCTCGTTTTATGTAATACTCAGCTAATTTATCGAAAGCTGTAGAGGCTCCTTGTAAGCCTGCGTTTCGAAATGTATCTACGTTTAAAATTGTTTGTTCAGGACCCACCTTTGCTATTTTTTCTATTGCCTGATTATTAAGTGTTGCCTGTATGGATTGAGAAAATCCTTGTGTTAATGCTGCAAATGCCGCCCTTGTAATAATTTGACCAGATCGATCTACAACAACACCTCTGACACCTACCCGGCCATCTTCTCCAGCTACACAAGCACTAACCTCCGTATCAATAAAAGATCCGTTTTTTTCAACAAGAGTCAACCTCTCTATGCGAACGTTAACCCTTTCTTTCGCGATATCCCCAAAAGCATGACCGGTAATGACGGCTCCCTTTAGTGCGACTCGTACTGATCGAGGCAATTTACCGTTATCTAGGGTTCTCAGTTGTACCACATCAATTCCTGTTGATTGCGTTACTCCTACACTACAATCAGCTCCCATTGTTATTACACACTTCACAACTGTTCCGGCTGGGATTTCAAAAAGTACATGCCTGTCTTTGTTTTCTTCTGGAGAAGACCAAATTTTTAAATCTTCTGATAAAACAGGTTCACCAATATGATTTTCTTCATGGATGCTGTTTTGAGGGGCGCTAGATTTTCGTGTCATCTCTTCTTGAAGAGAATTGATTTCATTTCGAAGATTTTCTGTTTCTTGTGTTGTTTGGGCTTTTTCGATTTCCAATAGAGAGTTTGTCTCCTTAAGCTCAAGAACAGCCTTTTCTAAGGCCGTGAAACGATCTTTAAACACATCGTTTTCATTCTCTATCAAGCCTAGGCGTACATTTTCTGGTTTTGTATCTTCAGTTGGAATTTGAAAAGAGGTTGTTACGAGTGTTGGTTTGTGTTCTTCTTGAGAGGAGGAAAAGTATATGATGCTTCCGATGAATACGACAAACCCTCCTACAATTGTTGCGTATAGCGTTTTTTGCTTATTTTCAATGAGCTTTTCTAATTTAGGACGAAGTTTCATCTTACATCTCCCGCTTGAAAGTTGATATGATGCAAATGACTCCTTCTTTAGCCTTCAATTCATGGGCATTCAAAAACACCCAATTTACATCGTTCTTTTTGAACGTATCACTTGAAAGTACAATGGATGCTGTTCCTGAATTCTTGACTTTGTATACTAAGATCGATTCATAAGAATTTTCAAAAGCTTGTATGATTTCTGTTTCCAAGGGATTTGGTAAATCAGGGATGGTCAGGCCAATAATCTCTCGTTTTCGGTACCCTAATGGAGTCTTGTTTTCTAAAATTTGATTCAAAAATTCTACTGTTGTTGTATGAAAAATAGAAAAACTACTCATGATTTCCTCTTCTTCGTGAGAGTCCTCTTTCAAAATGAGATGTTCAGAAGGGATGTCATCGGAAATGACATATAAGTCTTGAATGAATCTTGAAGAGGTTACCACCGTTAAAGTTATTGGATTAGTAATATCCCTTTTGACTTTGACGAAGGCATTTCCTGTTGTTGGATCGATCCAAATATTAAAGAAGTTTTCATCTCCAAAGATTTTTTCTACTGAACTTTGAGATACCGCGATGCGGTTATGAGAGTTTTTAGAGAAAATCACATCAATGGGCTTTTTTTCATCCATTGTATGTTCTACTACCCCGTAAATGGAGCCAAAGCTTGTAAGAAATAGAAAAAAAAGAAAGAATTTTCTGTACTTCATAAAGTGATGTTTTCCTTTTTTAAGGATTTTAGAAGCAGCTTGCCTCCCTGACATTCAAATCCAAAAATAAAACGCTTGTTGTCTCTTTGCACACAGGAGGGATTTTCTCCTAGTTTTCCTATGAAAACTAAAAGTTCCCCTTCCACTATGTATTTTTTGGTATGAGGGTCAACATAGCTCCTTTCTAGACGAAAAAGGAGGGTTTGGTTGTGTTTAAAGATATTCTGCTTATCAAGGAGAAGCTGCTTTTTAATGGAATGATATAATTCAGGGTGGACAAGCTCTAAAATAAGCTTGTTTTTACGATCTACATCTGCTTCTGTTCGAGTAAGAAGCAGATCAGAAACATAAGCCCCCATTTTTTCAAGATAAGAATCTGATGCCTGGTTGTTTTCAATCCAAAGAGAGGGCCCTACGGTTGGTAGGATAATCACCCTCTCTGATTTCTTAAGCAAAAGACAAACAAGCAAGACTATGGCTATGGAAAGTATGAATGAAAAACCTATAAAAATATTTCTCAGCACAACAATTTTACGTATGTTTAATGCTAAAGTAGAGGTCTTCATATCATACCTATTTTACCCAAAATCGTTTTGAGGAAGGCACGAAATCAGTTCCCATCAATTTATTAAACCGCGTTGTTGGAATGGCCCAATAAGAATAGCGAACTATAAAGCGATTAGGGAACCTACGCAGAAAACGTTTTGTTCTATGAACTAGAATTACACCACATATAGGAA
>JABEVM010000033.1 GCA_013041585.1 Chlamydiota bacterium | reverse complement strand
GAAATGAATTTTCTTGAAAAACACATTCCGGAGCTGGCGGAGGTAGCATTCAAACAAGCGTACTGGGCAGCGCTGGCATCGGGTAATAGCGTACTTCTAAGCGAAAATGGATGTCTTGTAGAGATGTTTCCTGATGGACAGAAAAAATTTATCAAACGCTTACCTCAAGGGACACGTATGACTCGTGGTCAAAAGTTTAAAATTCGATGAAAAAATACGTTCTTGGAATTTTTCAAGAAAAGCTATTTATTTTGCTTTTAAGAAAAGTAAGATGTGTACCACGCTACAAACTTTTCTATACCTTCTTGCAAAGAAGTCTTTGGATAGAAGCCAAGCATCTTCTGACTTTTAGAGATATCAGCGTAGGTTGTATGTACATCTCCAGGCTGCATGGGCTCAAATTGCATTTGCGCTTTTTTTCCTGTCTCTTTCTCGATACACGAAATGAGATCTAGTACGCTGCAAGGCTTGTGGTTGCCCAGATTGAAAATTTCGTAGCTTGCGCCTAAGTCGATTGCAGCAATTGTCCCTTCAACAATGTCACTTATGAAAGTAAAATCTCGTAGTAATTTTCCCTCTCCAAATACGGGAATGGGTTTCCCTTCTAAAATAGCCTTCGTAAAAGAAAAATAGGCCATATCAGGTCTTCCGAAGGGCCCGTATACTGTGAAAAACCGTAGCCCTGTCAGAGGGATTTTAAAAAGATGATGATAGGCGTGAGCTATGAGCTCATTGGATTTTTTCGTAGCGCCATATAAGCTTGTGGGATGATCTGTCGGATCGTTTTCGGAAAAAGGGATTTTTGTATTTAGTCCATACACTGAAGAGGAAGAGGCGTACACGCATTTTATTCCCGAATTTGCCCTACATAGTTCCATGATGGAGAGAAAGCCCTCTAAGTTAGAATCAACGTAGCTTTGTGGATTGACAAGGGAATAACGAACTCCCGCTTGCGCTGCTAAGTGAACAACATGCGTGATCCCGTAGTCGTCTATGATATTTTGAAGAGCTTCTCTCTCTCTGATGTCAACGGGAAGAACTACAACACCATTTTCTTGTAAAATGGAGGCTCTGTCTTGTTTTAACTTTGGATCGTAGTAGGGATGAAAATTATCGCATCCTACGACATCATCACCACGGCTTTTTAAGGCAAGAGAGAGATGATATCCGATAAAACCGGCAGCTCCGGTAACGAGAATCTGTTTTTTAGAGAATATATTCATGGCTGTAGATTGGTAAAAGAAGCTCCATAATAAACCTTTTAGATTTTCTGTTCCATTTGTAATCGCTTCAGCAAAGATCTCACTTGTAGGTTTTTTTTTAAATTGGCATAGTGCGATATCTTATTCTTGAAAATAAGGCTCTTATGAAGAGGTTGTTTTGTTATACAGTTCTTTTTTTACTGATTCCGAAGCTGCTTTTTGGTGTAGTAGGTCAAATATCTGAACTACCTCCGGGGCCTTGGTTTACCGGTTCTTTACTCACTCCTGCCGGTACAACTGTTTCTCAGGGGCATGTCAACCTAGAACCTTATCTAGTTGTAGGAGGCTCGAAAGGAATATATGACGAGCATTGGAAGATTCGCCATAGCAGTATATTTATATCAACAAGTGTACTAGTTCTTGCTCAGGTTGGGATCACTAGCTTTATGGATTTCCAAATTTTTCCTCAAGTTGTCTATAACCATGTCGAAAACCAAAATTCAGTTGGTTTTTCAGATCTTCCAGTTCAACTCAACTTTCAATTGTATAATCCAGAAAAAGAAGACTGGTGCCCTAGTGTTAAATTAGCTTTGACAGAGCTTTTTCCTACAGGAAGATACAATAAACTCAATCCCGAAAAGCTGGAGACAGATGCGACTGGACAAGGCTCGTACGTAACTTCCATAGGACTTGTTTTTGCCAAAACGATACATTTTGGAGAAGCTCATTTTTTGCGTGTGAGAGCTGCCTCGATATATTCTCTTTATAGCGCAGTAGGAGTGGAAGGGTTTAATTCTTTTGGAGGAGGATATAAAACGAAAGGAAAAGTGTACCCAGGAGCTCAGTTTTCTACCGTAATCGGATTTGAATATGAGCCTGTTCTTAATTGGTCGCTTGCTTTAGATATTTTAGGAATAACTGGAAAAGGGAATAGATTTGTTGCGCAGGAGGGGTCTCAGAGGCAGGGCTTACAGAGCGCCGGCGGGTCTTTCTCTCTTACTAACAATCAATCTGCGACGAATAAATCTTTTGAGCAGCTTAGTTTAGCGCCTGCTTTAGAATATAACTTCACGGCGAATGTCGGTGTAATTGCAGGGGTGTGGTTTACTGTTTTAGGGCGGAATACAGCTGAATTTGTAAACGGCGTTGTAGCTGTAAACATGTATTTCTAAATTTGACTTTGCATAATTTGTTTGTTTCTTTACTTTACTGTATAAATCTTTTTACAATCGCTATACCGCAAAATGTTGTTACTCAAATAGGGTTATTATGAAAAAATGGATGCACTTATCAAAGCTTCTTTTCCTCTTACTCCCAGAATTAGTCTTTGCTTTTCCAGATAGTGAGCCGGAGCCAATTCAAGGACCATGGCTTACTGGAACTCTGCTCTCGCCTGGTGGGTACACAATTCCGCAAGGACATGTCAATTTTGAACCTTATTTGTTCATAAATAGCTCGATCGGCAAATACGACGGGGAATGGAAGGCTAAACGTATCGATACATTTATATCTACAAGTGTGCAGTTGCCTGTTTTTGTGGGAATCACTTCTTTCATGGATTTCCAAATGTTTCCTCAAGCCTCATACAATCATGTTTCGAATCAAAACTCAGGAGGATTTTCAGATCTTCCCCTCGCGCTTAATTTTCAAGTGTGGAGTGAGCACCCTGGTAGCTGGGCGCCTGCTGTGAGAGTGGGTATCATGGAGATCTTTCCTACAGGAAAATACAACAAGCGCAATCCTGAGAAATTAGGTACAGATATTACCGGAGAAGGGGCCTACACGACTGCTTTCAATGTAGTGTTTGCCAAAACAATGGAACTGGGTGGAACTCATTTTATGCGTACAAGACTAGGTCTTAGCTACGCAATACCTAGTTCTGTTCATGTAGAAGGATTCAATACATACGGAGGAGGCTTTGGAACAAAAGGGAAAGTATTACCCGGTAATCAATTTTCCGCAGTGCTAGGGATTGAATATACTCCTACTCTTCATTGGGCATTTGCGCTTGATATCCAAATGATAACAAGCGAGCGTGATAAGTTCTCAGGAAAAAGGGGGGCTACTACACAGGTAGTATCCTCTGTTGACAATAGTTCTCCTCAACAGCTAGCTGTTTCCATCGGAGATAGATCTCTTGAAAGAGTAAGCTTAGCACCTGCAGTTGAATACAACTTTTCTCAGAATGTTGGAATGATCGTTGGAATGTGGTTTACTGTTGCGGGACGTAATACGACTCAGTTTGTAAACGGCGTTGCAGCAGTGAATATATACTTCTAAAAGAAGCGTCATTAGAGCTAAGAGAGTTGTTATGAGAGTTGGAGTGTCAAACAGCAATGCGAGTTACGAAGTCGCTACACTCAACCCTTCTTTTTGGCATTCTTCTGACGATTTTGATAAAATTTTAGTCTCTCTTGAAGTTGTTAGCAAAATTTTTAAAGAACAACACTTTGGTCTAAAGCTAGACAGAGAAATCTTCATTTATTCAATTCTGAATGCGAAAGGAATGAACAAGGAACAGTTACAACGAATCTTTGATAAAAAAAAGAAGATTATTCTTCCTGGTATCCAAACGTGTTATCCATTCGTGGCCTTGTTGCGTAAATAGCTACGGATAAGAAATTTGATTGCTTCTAGAAATTTGATTCTATAAATTTTTTGTTACTACACAAAAAAACCTAGGATCAAAGATGACTAAACAAACACAGACAAAATATCTTATCCGCAACTGGTCAGAATATAACAGAGCGCTAGTAAATCGTGGAAGTTTAACTTTCTGGTTTTCTGAAGCCTCTATAGAGAATTGGCTTGCAAAATGTTGTACAAAACGAGGCAGGCCTAGGATTTACTCTGATGATGCTATCCTTTGTGCCCTGATGGTCAAGGCTGTATATCGACTACCTTTTCGAGCCCTTAGAGGATTTATCTTATCTCTCGTACAACTTCTGCACTTAGCTCTTCCTGTTCCCTGTTATAGTCAGATTTGCAGACGAGCAACCGAGCTTGGTCAACAAATCGAGAAACTTGGGACAAAGGATCCCACAGATATTGTATTTGACTCGTCCGGTCTGAAAGTCTACGGGGAAGGCGAATGGAAGGTTCGACAACATGGTAAGAGTAAAGGGAGAACGTGGAGAAAGATCCACTTAGCTGTATGTCCTGATAGCCATGAGATTGTGTTGAGTTATCTAGGGGAGAACAATGAAGCGGATTGTGAAGTAGTGCCAAAAATGAAAGATCATCTTCCAAGATCTATTAAGAGAAGTTACGGAGATGGGGCGTATGATAAAGAGCCCTGTTATAGGGAGTTTCATCGAGCGGGAATCAATCCAATAATTCCTCCGCAACGAGGAGCTGTTTTACACGATCTCTCAAAAGAGCCGTGGATGAGAGACCGAAATGATGCGATACGTGCTATAACAGGCTTGGGCAACGATGATGAAGCTCGAAAAATTTGGAAAAGGCTCATGGGATATCACCGACGATCTCTAGGGGAAACGGGATTTTATCGATGGAAGACTATATTTGGAGGAGAAGTTAAAGCAAGAAAAATACCTAATCAGCGAGGAGAAATTTATGCAAAATCAATGGCTCTGAATAAAATGACAGGACCGGGAATGCCAAAAGGTGAATGGGTTGCTGTATAAATTTAGGCTTGAAGAAGTCTCAGGCTGTTTTCAAAGAATATTTACGCAACAAGGCCTCCATTCGTGATGAAAGAGGAAATCCTACTTTTACTTTTATTAGGAATGAAAATGAACCAAGCCAATAGATTTTTTAATTTTTTTTTTTACATTTTCGAGAGAAGTATTGGTTGTTCAATATAAGAGTATTCTTCAAAAATCCATGTAAGCTTGATAGGATGATTTTCTGATGGATAATATCTGTCAGGATATGCTTTGGCAACTTCCATCATTCCTTCCATGCAAGTAAGAGAAGAAGAAAATTTATAAAACCCTAAGTTTGGATCAAAAAAACGGTTATGTACTAAATCTACTACCACTGCATGACCGGTATATGCTGTAAAGCTGTACCAATATACCTTAAAAATTTTACCGGGATTTTGTAAAAAAAGGTCTTTAAGATTTTTATTAAATTTTTCTACTTCTTCATGCGCCTCGATTTGAATGGAGATAGATCTTTGAAGTCGCAAATTTGTGAGATTCTCCATTTCATAAGACAACTTAGACCAGTGGATGCTCAAGTTGATCATGTACTGATCCAATGTTTTGTATCTTGAATTAGGGATATCATCTTCTAATTCCTTCAAGAGATGAATTTTGAGTTGAGGTTCGCTTACTACTTCCCATATAAATTGATTCAACCCAAGCAAATATTGGCCCATCCCTTGTATTGCTATTGCCTCGCGTGGGTTGATGCTTTTTAGTATTCTTTTTTCATCATCAGGATTGAGTAAATCAACTTTTTTATCGTTGCTTTTTGGGTTCATAAGAGCTTTAAGTACACATGTGCTAGAACCACTACAGTCTCCAATTGGATTTTTTTGTTCTACCGTTTGAAGAATGGAAATCTCATGAACTGCTTTAAGTAGTCTGCTTAACTCTTTCGGAGCTTTTCGATGCTGTACTGAAGAATCAGAAGATTTTTTTTCAGCAGAGGGGGAGAGTAGAGTTTTTACAACTAAGCAAGCTTCCTGTCGTATTGATTCTGTTTCCAATATTGTTTCTAGAACATTGGATGGGAGTACTTCTAACGGAATCTGTCCATTCTCGAAATGAGCGATTCCATGCTCTTCGTAAAATGACTTTGTAACAGGGCTAATCATAATTGTTTATTACTTATATTTGTTTTATATTTATTATTAATCAACGCATCTAGCAGTTACATGTTTCTGGTTTTATAGGATTGTACACTTCGTCCTAGACCAGAAGATTGTGATATCAATAATAATTCTTTGCTTATTAACTACTTATGTTTTGAAAATCTAGAGATCTGATAGAAGTAAAAATGAATTAATGCGATATTTCGTTTTTAATTGTAATAATTATACAATATTAATT